>WRBG01000087.1 GCA_009784635.1 Bacteroidales bacterium
GCCTACGTACTGCGCCGGCAGGGACGAAGTCTTTGTAGGCCGAATCCGCCTCGACCCCTCGACCGCCAACGCCATAAATATGTGGATTGTGGCCGACAACCTCCGCAAAGGCGCCGCCACCAATGCGGTGCAGATATTACAGGGGCTCACACCTCATTATTGAGGTTTTTCCACCAGCGGCTGCGTAGGCGCGTGGTCAGTTTTTTGATGGGCGCTATGTGCCGGTCAATTTTTTCGGGATAAATATCATTGATGCTTACCAAGATGCCTGTTTCTTCTACCCCTCCAAAATGGTCGTTGGTGGTGGTGCCAAACATCCGCATGGAGGGCGACAGGTTCATGTAGGAGTTGATGAGCGGGGGGATATTTTCGCCCAAGGCCCGGATTTCGCGGGATAGAATCTTGTAGTCTTCTTTATAGTCGCCGGTATTGAAAAGCAGGCTGTAGTAGGGATTGTTTCCGTCGCAATCCAAGGGATAATGGGGAACAACCAAGGCGTCCGGGTCCGGGAAATATTTGTGTAAGAAATTCAGCAACAGATTGCGCGCTCCAATATTGTAGGAGGTATACATGGTTACTTTGCCAAAGAAATATTGGACATGGGGATACCGAATCACCAATGCGCCCAATCCGTCCCACAGGTTGTCCAAGGCGTAAAGCCCCTTTCTCCTGATGTTGGTACTCTGATAATTGGGCTGCACAAAAGAGCGTCCCAACTCGATGGTGATGGGCATATAGTTGAGGATAAATCTGTTGGAGAAGTCAAAAATTTCGCGGGTAGCCAACTCCGCCGCCTCTTTGCCCGTACCCACTATGTAGCGATAACCGCCTAAGATTTCTCGGTCTTTGGGGTCCCATACCAATAATTGACGGTAGGGCGAGGTGGTAGAGGTATCATATTCGTCTATGTCTACGGATTTACCGGTGCCTCCGCCTGCGAGGCGAAACGATATTTCCCTTAATCGTCCTATTTCCATCATGGTATGAGGGGCGTTGTGGGCTGTAACTTCGTAGAGTTTGTTGCCGCCCTTGCTGGTATGGCGGATAAATTTTTCTAAAGAGAGTTCCTGTTCTATGAGTCTGCGGTCTATGGCCGGAATTACGGGTGTCATAAAGTTGCCGATTTATATGATTTGGGGAGTGCATACACCTGATTCCGAACATCGAGCATCCATTGAGCAAGGGTCTTGTTAGGCGTAAAAGATTGATATGGGATTGGTTTGCCAAAATACACATCAAAAGAGCCGCCTGCTTGCTTGAAGGCTTCGTCCGACAGGTAAAGCATTTCTATGTTAAAGGGTATGCGCAGGCGCTTGCGGAGGTTGGCCAAACGGTAAAAAAAATTGGAATTTCGGCCCGAAAAAAAGACCGGAACCACATCGCGCTGGTGTTTGATGGCTTTTTGGAATACATTCCGCTTCCAAGGAGGGTCTGTGATTTGGCCCCTTATTTTTCTGGAGCATAGTCCTGCCGGAAAATAAACGACCTGCGCGTCAGAATCGTAGGTGTCGTTGATTCGTGTTGCGTAGTCTTGATTTTGCCGGCCGTGTTTGTTGATGGGAACAAATATGTCCTCAAAGGATTTGAGGTGGAGCAAAAGGTCGTTGACAATGAATTTTACCCGACCAAACCGTTGGCCGATTATTTTAATCAGCATTACCCCGTCCAATCCGCCCAAGGGATGGTTGGAGACAAAGACGTAACGCCCGTCTGTGGGAATCTGCTCCAAACCGTGTACTTTTGTGTATATGCGACAATCGCAGGAAATGGCCTCTGCCATCTCCACGCCGGGAAGATGTCCATATGTGCTGATGAGGCGGTTAAGTTCGTCTTGATGGAGGATGCGTTCCAGATAACGAACAACAAAACGAGGCAAATAACGCTCCAGCGCCGGACTTTTGCTCCGGATGGCTGCGCGTACATTTACCAAAGAGTCCCTGTTTTGTTTGTCCATCGGCATGGGTTTTGTGATACAAAGTTAGCTAAAAATCCTATCTTTGCATAAAGTTCAAAATCGTTTATGCTCACACAGAGTCTACAGCAAAAGTTACTTCAAAAACTGTCTCCCCTACAGATACAGACCATTAAGCTGTTGGAGTTGCCGGTGTTGGAATTGGACCAGTGTATCAAAAAAGAATTGGAAGAGAATCCGATGCTCGAAGAAGGAGGGGAAAAAGAGGTTGAATCGGGCGATAAAACCGAGGAATTGGCCATGAGCGATTATTACGGCGACAGCAGCACCCCGTCTTACCGCCTGTATGTGAATAATCAACCCAAAGACGAGCCAAGGAAGGAATATCCGGGCTTGTCGGTAAAAGAAAGTTTTCAGCAACACCTTGAATCCCAATTGGGTTACAGACAACTCAGCGACAGGGACAGGGAATTGGCCCTTTTTATCATCGGCAGCCTTGATGGAGACGGCTACTTGAGGCGGGATTTGGAATCGTTGGCAGACGATATTGCTTTTAAAATAGGCTGGGAGACCACGGCGGAGGAATTGGGCCCGTTATTAAAGATTATTCAAGAGTTTGACCCGGTGGGGATTGGCGCCAGAGACGTGCAGGAATGTTTGCTCTTGCAGTTGGAGGCCAAGACGGAGACCCCTCAGATAGACGCGGCCAAACAAATGCTCAAAGATTGTTTTCCGGAGTTCAGTAAGAAACACTACGACAAGATTAAACTGCGTCTTTCTTTGTCCGACATTCAGTTAAAAGAGACTGTAGACGAGGTAATCAAGCTCAATCCCCGTCCGGGCGGCAATATGGACGACTCCTATAACGACCAAGCCCAGCAGGTAATGCCCGACTTTTTTGTGGAGGTAAAAGACGGGGAAATACAAATGAGTATGCCTCGGTTTTCGCTGCCCGAACTCAAACTGAATAAGCGTTACGCCGACATGCTGATGAAGTCGGTAGGCTCTTCGGGGCGGGAGGCCAAGGAAGCGGTGAGTTTTGTAAGGCAAAAACTCGATTCGGCCAAATGGTTTATCGAGGCCCTCCGGCAACGGAAAATCACCCTAACGAGTACCATGAACGGCATTATTGATTTTCAGCGGGATTTCTTTATGGAGGGGGACGAAGCCAAGCTAAAGCCCATGGTGCTTAAAAATGTAGCCGAAAAAACCGGACTCGACATCTCGACTATTTCCCGCGTGGTCAACAGCAAATACGTGCAAACCCATTTTGGCATTTACTCCCTAAAGTATTTTTTCTCGGAGGGCATGGTCAACGAACAGGGCGAGGAGGTTTCTAATCGGGAAATCAAAAACCTGCTGCTTAGGGACGTGTCCGGAGAAGATAAGAGCAAACCCCTAACCGATGAAGAATTGGTAAGCCGGTTACAGGAGAGGGGCTATAAAGTGGCCCGCCGGACGGTGGCCAAATACAGGGAGCAATTGAATATTCCGATTGCCCGTTTACGTAAAGCATTATAAGAAACTGTTTAAGACAAGGTGTATTATGGCACGATGTGGATGCGCTAAGGAACAGGTAGACCTGTTGGTTTATAATGCCCGGATTTATACGGTAGACAATCATTTTTCGATGGCGGAAGCCTTTGCGGTAAAAGACGGCCGCTTTGTGGCCGTAGGTTCTACGGCCCAAATACGCGGCCGCTACATTGCCGAGCAGCAGGTAGATATGCAGGGCGCTCCGGTATACCCGGGCTTTCATGACGCCCATTGCCACTTTGTTTCCTTGGGCAAAAGTTTATCCTTTGCCAACCTTAGGGGGGCCGCCTCTTACGAAGAAGCGCTGAAGCGGGTTGCCGAGCATCACGCTGCCCTTCCCTCGGAATGGATAGTCGGCATGGGCTGGGACCAAAATTTATGGCCCGGTCAGCATTTCCCTACCAATCGGGAACTAAACCGGTTGTATCCCAATACACCTGTGGTTTTAAGGCGGATAGACGGACACGCCGTGGTGGCCAATGAAGAAGCCATCCGGCGCGTAGGCCTTAAAGTGGGAGATGCCTCCATCCTTCCCGGGGAAGCCTTGCTCGAAAACGGGAGGTTTAACGGCTTATTTAGAGAATACACCGCCGACCGTTTTTGGACTGCCGTTCCCGAGCCGTCCAAAGAAGAGCAAATCGGTTATATTTCACGGGCGGCGTCCCTTTGCTACCAAAACGGACTTACGTCAATAAGCGACTCCGGATTGTCGTTGCCCTCTATTCAACTCATTGACAGTATGCAGCAGTCCGGACTGTTATCCCTAAGGATAGACGCTTGGATGGAGCCTTCCGATGCCAATTTTGAACATTTTACCCGCCCCTACCGTACCGACCGGCTCACGGTAAGTTGCCTCAAACTGTATATGGACGGGGCTTTAGGCTCCCGCGGCGCGTGGATGCTAACCCCTTACGACGATGAACCTGCCGCTTTGGGTATTCCCGTTATTACAGACGAGCAGTTTTTGGCCTATTGCCAAAAAGCCTACGACTCCGGCTTTCGGGTGGCTACCCATTGCATAGGCGATGCCGCCAACCGGCGGGCGCTCCGGCTGTACGCTCGGCTTCTGCAAGGGCCTAACGACTTGAGGTGGCGTATTGAACATGCTCAGATTGTAGCTCCCAAAGACTTTGCATTGTTTAAACAGTATTCCGTAGTTCCCTCGGTACAGCCCACCCATGCCACTTCCGACATGTTTTGGGCCGCTGCTCGGGTAGGCGACCGGATAAAAGGCGCTTACGCCTTTAGGGAATTAAAAAATCAATTGGGCTGGATTCCCTTTGGCACCGATTTTCCCATAGAGGAGGTCAATCCCATCTATACCTTTTTTGCGGCGGTGTTCCGGAAAAACCTTGACTTTTTACCCTTGGATGGATTTCAGATGGAAAACGCCCTTTCTCGCCAAGACGCTTTGCGCGCGATGACCATTTGGGTCGCCAAGTCCTCTTTTGACGAAGACCAAAAAGGCTCCATAGAGTCGGGCAAATGGGCTGATTTTGTGGTTTTAGACAGGGATATTATGAGGGAAGAAGAAAAGCAAATCCCCAACACCCGCGTGGTATCGGTGTATATTGCCGGAGCAAAGATGAAGATATAATTATTTCTTTATTAGGACTATATTATGTCCTTGTGAGATGTCTTTAAAAAACTCGGTAAAGTCCATCACATTGCCGTGTACGGTGGTTTTGATGCCGTTGGGATACTCGGCAGCCAATTCGGGGTCGGTGGGACGCAGCACCAAGTTGGGCTTTGTGTAGGTGTAGGTAAATTCGATGGGAAGTAAATCGGCTCCGGTTACGGAAAGAACTCCCCTTGTGTCGTTTGTAAAAGACAACAATACAGTGATTTGCGGTACGGTCTGTATGGTGGTTCCCCATTGGGTGCCGGCAAGACGGTCGGGGGTCTTGTCTTTGCTGCAAGAGGCCGCAAGCAGAACGGTCAATACACATGCTAAGGTTTTAATTTTTGCCATATAGTTTTTTTAAGGTTTTACTTTTCTCCGTATGCCAAATCTCCGGCGTCTCCTAAGCCCGGAATGATATAGGATTTAATGGTTAATTCTTCGTCAATAGCTCCCAGCCAAATGGTTACTCCCTTTTTAGGTAGTTGGCGCGACAAAAAAGCCACCCCCTCCCTGCTGGCAATGACCGACACAAAATGACAATGCTTGGGCCTTCCCTTTTGCAGGAGGTGTTGGTAGGTCAACAGGGCCGAAGCTCCGGTAGCCAACATGGGGTCGGTTATAATCAGCACTTTGTCGTCTATGTTGGGAGCCGCCATGTACTCTATTTGGATGGTAAATTTGTTGTCTCTCCCGTATTTGCGGTATGCGGCAATAAAAGCGTTTTGGGCTTGGTCAAAATAGTGGAGCAAACCGTTGTGCAGGGGAATACCGGCCCTAAGGATGGACGCAATAATAATTTGATTTTCAGGCAAAAAACAAGTTGCAATGCCCAGCGGAGTCTGGACTTCCTGCGCTTTGTAGTCTAAAGTTTTGCTGATTTCGTAAGCAAAGATTTCTCCCGTCCGTTCCAAGTTGCGCCTAAAGCGCATGGAATCTTTTTGAAGTTGTATGTCCCGCATTTCGGCAATAAAGCGGTTAAAAACAGAGTTCTTTTCTCCAATACAATGGATTTTCATAACGGTTGGGTGTATTAAATCGAACTGTGCAAATATACGATTCTTTTTAATACGCAGTCTCTAAATCATTCCTTTTTCTGCAAAGCTGAAGTATTTGTTCCCCGCAACAATAAGGTGGTCTAACAGGCGTATGCCAAAGATGGCGGCGGCTTGAGCCAAAAGTCGGGTTTGTTCTTTGTCTTGAACTCCGGGTTGTAAGCAGCCCGAAGGGTGGTTGTGTACCAGTATCAAGCCGCTGGCCAACTTGTTGACGGCAGTTTTGAGTACCATCCTCAAATCAATGACCGTGCCCGACACCCCTCCGCTGCTGATTCTTTCCTTAAAAATCATGCGATTGGCTTGATTTAGGTAAATGACCCAACATTCTTCGTGCATCAGGTCGCGGAGCTGGGGAATGATTATGTGGGCGGCCATAAGGGTAGTGGTAATCCCCTGTTGGTCGGATTCGTGGTCGCAGGCCAAAGCGTAACGGCGACTCAACTCAAAAGCGGCCATAAGTTTGATGGCCTTGGCTTTGCCTACTCCGGGCACGGTACAGAGCCGCTCAATGGGAATTTGGCTCAAATCCCTAATTTGCTGGTCGGCCAACTTGAGCACTTCGGCGGCGGTTTCCATTACGGGATGGTCTTTTGTTCCCGTATTCAATAGAACGGCAACAAGTTCTGTGTTGCTCAATACGGCGGGGCCTTTGGCCTCCATTTTTTCCCGAGGCCGGTCTTGAGCCGGCCAATTGTTCACTTTTTGTTTCCTCATCACAATCCTCGCATAAAAAAAGCCCCCAAAGATAAGGAGGCTTTTTTAATAAGGCGCGACAAATCGTGAAACTATGCCAATTTTTGTACGTGAACGGCAAGACCGCTTTTTAAATTGGCGGCTTTATTGTGATGTATCACATTAATCTTGGCTAATTTATCTAACATGGCAAATACCTTGGGGAGCATCGCCACAGCGGCAGCCTTGTCGGTGGTGTTGCGAACGGCTTTGATGGCGTTGCGCGCTCCGCGGGCATAATAGCGGTTATATAAACGGCGCTTCTCGTTTTGACGGTTTCGTTTTTCTGCTGAAGGATGGTTGGCCATAATGCTTTATATTTGTTTGGTAGCCAGTAGGGGAATCGAACCCCTATTGCAAGAATGAAAATCTTGAGTCCTAACCGTTAGACGAACTGGCCTTTGATTTGGGGCTGCAAAGGTAAGACGAATTTTTGTATCTGCAAATTTTTTTAGCTTAGGCCGGTACAAACCGTGCGAAGGCCGCCGCGCCTGTACGTTTTTTTTGTAGATTTGCGGCAAGAAAAATCATGACACAAAACGAGGGCATTTTGGGCTATAGTTATCGTTCATTCGTTGGCAAATATTACCGTTGTTGCTATAAGTATGCTGTAAGGAATGTTTTCTTATGTCAGATAGAGCATATGGGTAACTATGCATACTTAAACGAGACGGATTGTAGCTCAAAGGCATATCTTTTCAATCCTAATTCGATTCTTTGTAGTGTTCTTTTAGTTGGACGCTTCATCCCGGAAGCATATTGCCGCATCTGTCCGGTGTTTATTCCGGAAATTCGAGCCAAGCTGCTTTGATTCAGCAACCCATTATAGGCTTCAACTAATGATGGAATGTCTTGAAAAACATATTCAAAAGCATATTCGCCCTTCATCCATGATTTGCGCTCTTCCTCATACAATCCTTCAATATGAAAATTTAATCCGTCGGGTAAATCCTTTTTGAGGTTGTAAACCGTACTTCGAGCAATTGCAAACCCGGTAACGCCTTCTATATGTGCAGAGACTCCGTCTCCTGCTTTGCATACAATCACTTTTAACTTTTTCATGTTCAAAATATTTAGTTAAACTAATTTAACGTCAGTTCGACCTAAGCGACTTTCTTAACAGCGTTGATGTCAATAATTTCAAGATTAAGGGCTGGTTTCTTAGGAGCGATATTATAGGCAATCAAACCGGAAACAAGGTTTGCGATA
>WRBG01000088.1 GCA_009784635.1 Bacteroidales bacterium
ATTAGGGGAATGGCGCAAAAAGCGCAGCTCCGGTCGCAGCCTTCGGATATTTTAAGGTAGGCGTAATGCGCGGGCGTAGAGAGCAACCGTTCCGACTCCACATCTGCCTGCCATGCATGCCCTATCGCCTTGAGTACCATAGCCGGTTCATTGGCGCCCCAAAAGCCGTCTACTTCGGGAATCTCTGCCGCCAGCGTTTGGGCGTAGCGCTGAGAAAGGCATCCGAACACCAACAACCGCTGCACGGCGCCTCTTTTTTTAGCCTCCACACCGCCCAAAATCGCCTCGATGGATTCCTCCTTGGCGTCTTGAATAAATCCGCAGGTATTCAGTATCAGAATATCGGCTTGAGTATGGGGCAAAATTTCCCGTTCCAGCAACACCCGATGACCTCCTGCTTCTATCTGCTTGGCCAAACGCTCCGAATCCACCCTATTCTTTGAACAGCCTAAGGTGTTGATAATAATTGTTTTTTGCATCATTCACCGACCGGAGACTCTTCTTCTTCAAAGTCTAATGAGTCGTTGTTGCGGAGCAGGCAAAACCACTCCAGCACTTTTTTCATGTGGGACACATAAAAACGGTCTCGGTCGTAATCGGGAATCAATTCCTCAAAAAACGCCTTTAGTATAGAGGAATCGGACTTGGGCGCGGGAATCTCCCTTTCGGGAGGTAGGTTCTTGATGCGCTCCAGCGCCTCTTTCAAGCGTAATTCTCCGGTATCGGTAAAAATAGCGATATCGGCCAACGAAGTTATCTTGGTCCGGGCGCTCATACAGCTGCGCTTTTTATCGGCAAAAGATTCTACAATCACGCCGTTTTTGGATTCCGAAAGAAACAAATACAAACCCGGATGCCCCGGCGCCGCCAATACTTTTTTTAAATCAATCTTCATATATACATGTTTAATGTTATCATTTCTTGATGCACCCGCAAGACTTGGGGCAACAGGGGGATTTTTCCGTCCGAATAAACCACAAAGTCGGACTTGGCCTCCCTCATGGCATCGCTCCATTGCTTGTCCATCCTCCTTTGGGCGTCTTCGATTCCGGTTTTATCCCGACCATGGATGCGCTCCAAACGCAGGGCAGCCGGAGAAGAAACCGTGAGCATTTTGTCCACTGCCGAGGCAAAAGGCGTTTCGAGGATAATGGCGGACTCCATGACCACATAAGGCGCGTCCTGCCGGACTTTCCAGTCTGTGAAGTCGCCGATAACCACCGGATGCACCAAACGGTTCACCTGCTCCAACAATCCTCGGTCAGAAAATATCTTGGCCGCCATCACTTCCTTTTGCAAGCGTCCGTCCTTAAAAATGTCGGCCCCCAGCAAGGAAGTCAGCGCCTGTTTGAGCTTTTCATCCCGCCCATACAGCAATTTTGTTTGGGTGTCCGCTTCATACACAGGTATACCCAGCGCGGTAAATATACGCGAAACATAAGATTTACCGCTGCCTATACCTCCGGTGATGCCAAGACACAGCATGGTTTATCGGGCCGCGGGCATATCGGAAGGGTCGCGCACCACCGAGCCTTTGTCTACCCTCAACTTCACATTATTGTCAACCTCTACCAATACAGAGGTTTCTTTTATCTCTACTACCGTGCCGTAGATACCTCCGGATATCACCACTTTAGCACCTTTTTGCAGGGAGCTTTGAAACGCCCGCAATTCTTTTTGGCGCTTTTGCTGGGGGCGAATCATTAAGAAATACATCACCGCAAAAAGAGCGACCATCATTAAAAGGAAACTGTAATTCCCGCCCATTCCCGGAGCAGACGCATCTGCTTGTAATAATACTTTGAACATTGCTTTTATTTTTTAATTATTTAATTGTTTAACATTCGATTAATCCTCTTCCTTCCTTGACAATCCGCCCTTCTTCTTTAAGGTGCTGTACAATCTTATCCAAAACGCCGTTTACAAAGACTTTGCTGTTGGGCGTGCTGTAATACTTAGATAGCTCCACCGCCTCGTTGATGCTGACCTTTACAGGGATGGAGGGAAAATGCAGCACTTCTGTAATGCCCAAGACAATCAAGCAAATATCCGTAGTCGCCATCCGGTCCGAATCCCAATTGTGGGCAAACCTGCCCAGCAGTTCCAAATATTCGTCGTAATGCAACAACGACCGCTCCAAAAGCCTCAAGGCATAGCTTTTATCATCTTCCTGCTTAAACATGGGGGGATGATTCCACGCAAGGTCCTCCTTGGCTTCTCCCAAGGTTTTTAAAATCACGCCCAACACATAAGCCAATTCATCGGCCCAGTACAGGTTTTGGTCTTCCAGCATCTCAAGCAACGCCTCGTTGTCTTCCAGCTCGGTTTCGTACAGAGCAGCCAGCAGAGACGAATCTTCTTCAAAAGAAACCTGCCCCGACTCCATATAAGCCACAAATCGGGGATGAGACTGAAAGTCGGTATACAGTTTCCTCAGAAAAGTCGGATGGTCCGGCCAATGCAGGCTTTTTTTGCTCCCCGGCTTCCAAACGGCTTTGTCGGCTTCTAAGGCTGCTATCGCCCTGTTTTGCACAAATTTAAGATTAGGATTGATTTCATGGGGCTTGGGGTGGAACTTTTGCAGACCGGTTTTTATCTTGGCTAAACCGTAGTTTTTTAAGGCTATGGGCAACGCGAGCAGCAGGAAGTACAGCTCCATCGTCTTGTCAAAACTCCTCAACAGCTCCTCTCCGGCGCCTGTCAAGGCACGGGCATCAGCGTGTATCCTACTAAATAACAACTTAAAAACTTTGATACGAATCAGGCGGCGATTTATCATGAAAAGAATAAAAAATAAATAATTTTTGCAAAGATACGGTTTTGGCTGTAAAAAAACTGTATATTTGCCATGTTTTTGTAAAAACCAGTTTATGTACTTCGATAATTATGACCAAGCGGGGGGAGCGGAACGCAACGGCGAAGATGTTTTCTCCAAGCCGGTGCGGGCAGGAAAACGCACCTATTTCTTTGACGTAAAAGCCACTAAAGGAAACGACTATTACCTGACCATCACCGAGAGCAAGAGGCGCACCGACAGGGATGGTCGCTTTGTGTACGACAAGCACAAAATATTTCTCTACAAAGAAGATTTTGAGAAATTTACTCAAGGATTAGAAGAGGTAATCCAATTTATTAAGGCCAACTGCCCCGTGGACTACGTGCCTCGGGATTACTCTAATTTGGAGTTCGAGGATTTGGACGGTTAAGCCCAAACCAAAACCTGCTTCCTTTTCCTTCTTCGCTTTCTATACAGAGGCGACTGCCGTGTTTTTCTAACATTTCTTTGCAAACAATTAAGCCAAGTCCGCTGCCTTGTTCGCCGGATGTGCCCGTGTGGGAATGGGCGTTGTCCAACCGGAAAAGTTTTTGTAACTGCTCGCTGTTCATGCCCGTGCCGGTATCGCTTACAGAAACGGCGTAGCCTCCGGTGGTGGATTCAACCGTAAATGAAACCTGTCCGCCTGCGGACGTAAATTTCACGGCGTTGGTAAGCAGGTTACGCACAACGGTAGAGAGCATGTTGCTGTCGCCAACGACCAACGCTTCGTCGGGAATGTGGTCAATGAGCGTAACGCCTTTTTTGGCGGCTATATTGCGAACCAACAAAATATCGGCGCGTAGGCGGGCGGCAAGGTAAAACGGCTTGGGTTCGTAGGTCATGCGTCCGGTTTGAAGCCTTGCCCAACCCAACAGGTTATAAATAAGTCCGACATGTCCTTCGGCCGACTGTAACAATTCGTTGACGTATTCGCTCAATGTATCTGTATCCCACGAACGGATATGATTGACGAGTGTCTGCAAGGCGTCTCGTTGCGCCACGGCGGGATTATTCAAGTCGTGCGAAACGATACTGAAAAACTTGTCTTTGGTGGCGTTCATTATCGAAAGGGCGTCGTTGCGTTCCGCAAGGGCGCGGTTGCGGCGGTTACGAAGCGAAACAATGTAGATGAGCAGCGCTAACAGCAAGCTTGCCGCTACCAAACCGCCAAGATACAGATATTGCCGCGACTTCTGCCGGTCTATCTCTGACTGTTGCCGCTCAATCTCTAATTGTTTTTCGGCTGTTTCGTACCTTACTTGAAAATCGTTGATTTGTCGCTGCGTGGTTTCCTTGAAAATGCTGTCATTAATAACGGTATATTTATTCAAGTAGGAAAAAGCCAAGTCGTTTGATTTGAGTCTATGGTAAGCATCGCTCAAACTGCGGCAGGCATCGCGGTAAAAGGGCAAGAAGCCGTTTTGTTCTGCCATTTCTTCACAGTTTTTTAAAGACGCAATCGCCTCATTCAAACGCCCTTCCCTTAAATGCAGCCGTCCCAACGCAAGCAAGGTACTTGCCACGTTATAGGTTCGTCCGTTGTTTTCAAAAAAGACGAGCGATTGGCGATAACAGTGTTCTGCGTTTTTCAAACTGTCCAATTCAATATATATATCGCCCATTATCGAAGTATGAACGGCAATACGTTCTTCTCTAAGTCTTTGTTGTTCTATTTTTTCGTTTTGCAACAACGCCTCTTTTATCAACGGCAACGCTTTTTCTGCATCAATATACGAATATCCCCTTGCCAACTGCGCAAGCCGACTTGCGTATTGTAACGGACGATTGAGCGGACGTTCAACCTTTACGGCTTCTTCAAAAAATTGTATTGCCAAGTCCCTTTTTCCCCATTGGGTATATACCACGCCCAAATTGTTGAGCGTACTGCTTAAACCCTCGTTGTCGCCTGCGTTCGTTTCCCATTCATAATTTTTCATCATATACGCAACGGCGTTTTCGTGGTCGCCCAAGCGCGCATAATTGGTTCCAATGGTGCCGTTCAGCTTATTCACAGAACGATGTCTTCCGAGTTTTTCATAAATATCAATCGCCTGTTTCAGCCATTCAATACTTTTGGGATAATTTGATGCTACAAACTCATAATAAGCCCCCACAACCTCAATAACGGACGCATCAATGTATTCCCGCTCATCGGCAGGTTTGACATAAAACAGACTGTCGGAAACCGACATTTCGTAAGCGTAAGCAAATATTTCATTAGCGGCAACAATACGCGCTGCGCCCGATGAAGCGCGATAAACGGCATACAGACTGTCAATGGTTTGTGCCTGCGCATGAAGCACGAAAAACAGCAAAACAATGGTAAAAGCCTTTTTCAATTTTTGATTTTCCATGCTCAATTCTCCACTCTAATAATTCCGTTTTTGAGCGCGTACTGTACCATCTCCAACGTGTTGTTGATGCCGATTTTTTGAAATATCCGCTCTTTATGCGTATTGACGGTATTGGGGCTAATGCCGAGCCGTGCAGCTATTTCTTTGCACAGCAAACCGTCTCGGCAAAGTTCAATAACTTCGCGTTCGCGTTTGGAAAGCTCAATGGAAACGGCTGTCGTTCTTGTTTTGGTTTTATATACATCGTACATGACCCACGCAATATCGCGTCCAAAATATTCCAGACCGCTCATCACGGCGCGAATGGCTTCGGCAAGTTCGTCAAAGTCGCCGTTCTGTTTGCTGATGAAGCCATCTATACCCGCTTCGAGCATGGATGTAACCGCTTCGGCAGAATTTTCGCCGGAAATGGCAAGGACTTTCATGTTGGGATAATCGCGGCGAAGTTGTCGGGCTATATCTGCCCCTCCCATGTCGGGCAGGTTGATGTCTAAAAGCACAAGGTTGGCCGAGGTGGATGCGAGCAATGCAAACAATGCCTTTCCGCAATCGGCTTCACCTGCGATGGTAATGTCGGGATGACCATTTTGAAAGGAGGCCTTCAATCCCAAACGGAATAAACGATGGTCGTCCACCACTATCACCTGTATTGTGTCTGTTTTCATGTACTTATAAAAATATGGACAAAAGTACAAAATATTTTTTAATCCCGCTGTGGTAAAAATTCACCACACCCTTGTGGTGAAAATTCACCACATTGAGGCGGGGAAACACCCGTAATTTTGCAGGGTCGAAACAGACCCTAAAAACGCAGGAAAATGAACGTCAAAAGAGACATACAGGATGAAATCATCGCCACCGCACAAAGGATAATATATTGTAATGAATTGCTGATTGAGCAGTGCAACAGTTGGTTGTCCGCAGAAGAAGGAAACCGGATTATGGAAGCGCATATTTTGGAAAGCCTAAGGAAAGAGAAAGCGGAAAGAAGGGCTTTGGAAAAACAACAAAAGAAAGGGATAAGATGGAAAAAGGTTTATTAATCAATAATTAAAAAAGCAAGCTATGACAAAAACAAAAATTTTGAGGAATGTGACGGCGATAGCTGTCTGCCTCGCAGCAACAACCATGGGCGCAAACGCACAAATAGGCGGAGCGCTCAGAAACGCGGCAAACGCCGTAACCAATTCGGGGAACAACTCCTCGAGCAACACAACCGCGCAGCCGGCAACACAACCGGCGCCGCAGGCAACCGCCAACACCGGCACAGTCTATTACGTGTGTTTCACCAATGGCGCAGGCAGCCGCACCGCCGACGGCAGCAAGGAAAAACCTTACAAAGACCTGCAAGCCGCCATTGACGCAGCGCCCACCGGCTCTAAAATCCTTATATCAGAAGGTAACTATCTCGGACGTATGGAGCAGGGATATATCCAAATCAAAGATAAATACCTCACCCTCGAAGGAGGCTGGAACGCCGGATTTACCGAGCGTAACTTTGTGAAATACCGCACCATGATTCAGCCCGGAGAGGCACAAATCGGCACATCCGGCAGTTATTCCATGCTGAACATTGATTATAAATTCAATGCGCCCGGCGTCAGTTTGCAAGGGCTTATGGTTATTGACGGTATTATCTTTGATGGCGGGGAAATCACCCCCTATTTTAGACCGATTCCCGAAGATGCGCGCACAGGAACGCCTCCCGGATGCGAAACAGGACAGACTATTGAACCGGGCGCTTCTATGCAAAGCCTTGAATTACGCCCCTTCTCAATATCAGACCGGCGCGGCATACACGGTTATTTTCAAGGTATTTTGATTATCCGCAACTGCGTGTTTGCCAACTGTTACAACTTTGGCGTTCAATTAGAAAACCACGGCGGAGCATGGGAAATTTACAACAACCTCTTTGTTTCCAATCGTATGGCAGGCATAGAAGTGCGCGGACACGGCAGCATCCCAGAAGACAAAACAAGCCTTAAATTCTACAACAACACAGTGCTTTTCACATGGACGCGCACCAAACTCATGGAGGACATGGGCTACGGATTCCGCTATATGACGCGCATGAATTATGATGTATACGACAATATTTTTGGCTGCAATTATTACGGAGCATTAGACCGCACCCGTTTTGACAGCGACTTGAATCGCGACAAAATCCGCAAAACCAACGCTTTCAATAATATTTTCTTTGCCAACACAATGGGCGATATCTGCCTGCCGTCCGGAGGAGGATTATGGAACTGGCAGTTTGCCAAAAACTTTGAGGAAGTAGAGCAGTTGGAAAAATACGAAGGCAACCGAGAAGTGAACCAATCAGAAGCTCAGTCGCTTGCCAACGCGCTGAACACGCCGTATCTACAAGGATTTTTAACGCTCACTAAATCCGCAACCTCAAAATACGACGAAAATTCGGCGATGAACACCTACCGCGCCGCGCATGGAATGAACAGGCAAGGTACAGAAACAGTGCGCGTAAGCATGTGGGGAAACAGGTATCCCATAGCCGATATTCACAAACTATGGGGCGTCATAGCGGGAAAAGGCGCGCAGGCAACCCATTAATCTAAAATCATCATTATCATGAAAAAAGTTCTATTTATGACAGCGGCAGCCGTGTTGATGGCTGTCTTGACCGCATGCCCCAACGTTGACTCCACGGAGAAAAGGGTTACGGGCATCACCATCAGCCCTGCCGGTGCCGTGTCGGTGGCCGTGGGCGGCACCACTACCCTAACGGCGGCCGTAACGCCCGCAGACGCCGCCAACCAAACCATTACATGGAGCAGCAACAACACAGGCCGCGCCACCGTAAACGCCTCTACCGGAGTAGTTACGGGCGTTAG
>WRBG01000089.1 GCA_009784635.1 Bacteroidales bacterium
ACGATGGTTATATAGTAGACCACCCCACCCGCACGGGGGAACAGATTGACGTGCGCGGAGGCTGGCACGACGCTACCGACTATCTGCAATACCTCGCCACGTCTGCCAACGCTACCTACCAAATGATGTTTGCCTATCACCAAGCCAAAGACAAGTCGGTGTTTAGGGACCACCACGATGCCAACGGCCGTCCGGGCCGCAACGGTATTCCCGATATTTTGGACGAAATCCGCTGGGGGCTTGAATGGATGCTCAAAATGAATCCTGCGCCCAACGAAATGTACAACCAAATAGCCGATGACCGCGACCATGCCGGTATGCGTTTGCCCACCCGCGACGAGGTAGATTACGGCTGGGGGCCGGGAACGGGCCGTCCGGTGTATTTCATTACCGGCGAGCGTCAAGGACTGCCCCATCCCAGAACCGGTAATATTTTTTATAACCGTACCACGGGAGTGGCTTCGTCTGCGGGTAAATTTGCCTCCGGCTTTGCCTTGGGGGCCGAACTGTTCAAGGATATAGACCCCGCTTTTGCCCAAAAGATGCAGGAAAAAGCCGGCCCCGCCTACGACTTTGCCGTAAAACGTCCGGGAAATACCCAAACAGCCTGTGTCATATCGCCCTATTTCTACGAAGAAGACAACTATGTAGACGACATAGAATTAGCCGCCGCTACCTTCTACATGCTCTCCAAAGAGGCCCAATGGCGTACAGAAGCCGACTATTGGGGTCAATTAGAGCCGATTACCCCTTGGATGGAGTTGGGACGCGCCCGCCATTATCAATTCTATCCCTTTGTCAATTTGGGGCATTATCTTTTGGCAAAATCAGAAGACGAGTTCATCAGTAAAAAATATACCGACTTTATGCGCAGGGGTTTGCAAGCCATCCGCGACCGCGCCGGAAATGAACCCTTTATGAACGGCGTACCCTACGCATGGTGTTCCAACAATCTGATTACGGCTGCCATTACCCAAGCGCGCCTTTATGAAGAAGTGTCCGGAGACCGCTCATTTGCAGAGATGGAAGCAGCTTTGCGCGATTGGCTCTTTGGCTGCAACCCTTGGGGCACCTCTATGATTGTGGGCTATCCGGAGGGCGGCGTTTTTCCTACCCAGCCCCACTGTTCTTACTTGAGGGTGAATGGCAAATTGCCTTACGGCGGATTGATAGACGGACCTCTTGAAAAGGCATGGCACAGGTCGCAATTAGGCATCTCCCTGCCTCGTGTTGACCCGCTGGCTCCTTTTCAGAACGGCCCGGCCGTATACAACGACAATATAAATGACTACGCCACCAACGAGCCTACCATGGACGGTACCGCCAGCCTTAGTTATTACCTTTCGGCTATGGAGCAGCGGGGCAGGGAGCAACTCAAAACCTTGACCGATGGTTGGAACGTCCCTACCGATATTGTAGACCGTTACGGCTCTGTGGTACGCCGCGACCCCTCCAAAAAAGAAATATACCTCATTTTCTCTGCCGATGTTGCGTTTGAGGGAGGGACTAAAGTTTTGGACGTATTGGAGAAACACAATACCCTCGGTTCTTTCTTCCTCACTGGCACCTGCTTGAGGATGCCTCAGCATAAAGCGGTTATAGAGCGCATCATTAGGGAAGGGCACTATGTAGGCCCCCATTCCGACAAACATTTGTTGTATGCCCCTTGGGAAGACCGCCAAAAAACCTTAGTGGGCGGAGACAGCCTTAGGAATGATATTTTGCTGAATGTAAAAGAATTGGAGAAATTTGGCGTTTCTGCCGACCAACAACTGTGGTTTTTGCCTCCTTACGAGTATTATAACGACGAAACGGTAAGAGTTTCTGCTACATTGGGACTCAAAGTGATGAATTTTACTCCGGGCAGCTTGACCAACGCAGACTACACCACCCCCTCTATGAGTAATTACCGCTCCAGCCAAACCCTAATAGACCATGTAATGAACATGGAATCAAGGGGAGCGCTCCATGGGGCCATTCTACTGATTCACCCCGGAGTGTCGGATGAGCGTCCCGATAAACTCTACGACCGTTTGGACGACTTGATGACCAACTTGAAAGAGAAAGGCTACAGTTTTAAGCGGTTTTAAGCGGTTTCTAAGTCGAACTGCAAATAGCGACAAGTTGTTCGGATACCCTGCCCTCCGAGGAGCGCATGGCTTCTAAAGTCATGCTTAATAACTTATCCAACTCCCAGCCCAACATCTCGGCTCCTGTCCGGATGACTTCCCGCGAGCATTTTGCGGCAAAAATTTTGTCGTTAAACTTTTTTCTGATGCTTTTCAACTCCATGTCGGAGATACTCTTGGAGGGGCGCATCAAGGCGGCGGCGGCTATCAAGCCGGTCAGTTCATCCACGGCAAAGAGTACCTTTTCCATTTCATGTTCCGGCTTCACGTCTACCCTAATGCCGTAAGCATGCGAGCAAACGGCATGAATAATATCTTCTCCGTAGCCTTCCGACCTAAGTATTTCCGGAGCTTTGATGCAATGTTCATCGGGATACATTCCGTAATCAATATCGTGCAGTAATCCCACTATGCCCCAATAGTCGGCCTCATGTCCCAATTCTTTGGCATACCATTTGAGTACCTCTTCTACGGTGAGGGCGTGTTGGATGTGGTACCTCTCTTTGTTGTACCGCATAAAGAGTTCGAGCGCATGTTCTCTGTTCATAGAGTTAATTTATTTAATGTCAATGTGTTTCATTATTTCTAGTAAGAAACAGAGTTTGACCATCTCTGTGGAGGTCCCAAACAACTAAAGTATCACTTCTTATGAAATAAGGGAAAAGGTAATCTGTGTACAAAACAGTCTGATTTTCATCTTTTTTAACATTAAACGCAATACAGTGAGCAGTAGGAAAATCATAGTATTTTTCGAACTTCTCCCATATAATGGGCGAATCTGTTAGAACTGTATCAATATTTCCAATTATGATTCGCTCACGTGTTAAAAACAGATATTCGCCATTACGCGCGATACTATCTCCATACCACGAATGCTGTATCCTTATAACTTCCCATCCCCCTTCCATACATTTTTGTATTACAGGCAACGGTTGGGCAAACAAGTTTTCAATATTGCTAAAGTCTATCGAAGACATATCTATTTCTTCAATATCATCCATAACATCCTTGCTTGTAGAGCAAGCAATAAAACACCCCGCCAGCATTATAAAAATAGCTGCGGTTTTAAAAAATTTTAGATTCATCGTAGTTAATTTTTAGTAAATCGGCACTTGATTTTTGACTTAGACACAAAAAGACACAAAAAGATTAATCGCCTTTTATTGCATAATCGCTTTCCTCAATTTCCCCAAATCCAATACCTTTCCGCGCTTTCCTTTTAGGCTGATTATCCCTTCATGCATCATCTCGGAAAGGCTTCTCGACAGGGAGGGGCGGGTAATGCCAAAATACTCTGACAGAGCTGTTTGGTTCATGTCCAAAACAAAATCCATATGCTTTGTTCTGGCCAATATATACTGCGCTAATTTTCCTTTAATCGTTTTTGTAGACAGTAATTTTAAGCGCTCGGACAGGAAATGCACACGGTCGGAATTGTAGGTCATAAATCCCTGTAAGAAGGTTTCGTTAGAAGCAAGTTGTTTTATAACAGATTCTTTAGAAATGATGATTAACTTGCAAGGCTCAAGCGCCACCACATCCACGGGAAACCGGTTGTTTTTGGCAAATAAAAAGGCGGGCGCTAAGGGATTGGGCGCGCGAATGACCTCAATGTTCAACACGGTTCCGGACTCGGACACCATTTCTGCCTTCACGCTTCCTTCTAACAAGGTGTACAACGCATGAACAGGGTCTCCCTGACCGGCAATCCGCGCTCCTTTTTCAAAAAATTTGGTTTTAAATGTCAATGCACGGACAAAATGCCCCCTTTGGTTGTCAGGGATGTTGCTGCATATGGGGCATAGAAACAAATCGTGGGCATCCATACTGTGGAAATTTTTACAAAGGTAATATTTTTATCATTGTAACAAATGTTACGTTTTTCGGCATGAGAGGCCTCTACCTTTGCAGAAATTTTAAAAAGAAAACACATGAAACGAACAGTAATTAAAATAGACGAAAGCAGCTGCATAGGTTGCGGGGCTTGCGTAGAAAGCTGCCATGGAGGAGCTTTGCAGATGGTAGATGGAAAAGCAAAGGTAGTCAATGAGATGTATTGCGATGGTTTGGGAGCCTGCATAGGGGAGTGTCCCGTAGGCGCATTATCATTGGAAGAACGCGAAGTAGAGCCGTACAAAGAACAAGATTGTTGCAATACGCCCACTCCATTGCGTCAATTTCCGATACAATTGCGTTTGGTAAACCCCCATGCCCCGTTTCTGAACCATACGGATTTGGTATTGGCGGCGGATTGTACAGCATTTATTTACAGCGATTTTCATAATCGGTTCATGAAAAACGGCAGCATGGTCATCGCCTGTCCTAAATTGGATAATTCGGCAGAGCTTTATATAGAAAAACTGACGGCCATGATAGATTATTCATCGATTCATTCGCTTACCGTAATTATGATGGAAGTGCCTTGCTGCGGAGGATTATGGCATATTGCTCGGCAGGCTCAAGTCCGGGCAAAACGCCAAATACCGGTTAGAAAGATAATAGTAAGTATAGATGGAAATCTTCTGATAGAAGAATAAAAATAATGTTAAATTTAAATTTGAGAAAAAATGTTTTGTTATCAATGTCAAGAAGCAGCCGGAGGTAAGGGCTGCACCTTAAAAGGGGTTTGCGGAAAAACCCAAGATGTGGCGAATCTACAGGATTTGTTGATTTACCTAATGAAAGGAATATCTGTGTTGGCCATCCGCCTGCGTACAAAGGGCAAAGAATATCCCCAAGCCAACAAATTTATTACAGACGGTCTTTTTATGACCATTACCAATGTCAATTTTGATAAGCAACGCTTTGTAAGCAAGATAGAAGAAGCCTTCCTTATTCGGGAAAAATTGATAAACGGATTGATTGAAACAGGCGAAACGGAGATTCCGGACGATTGCGATTGTCTGAGGTGGAAAGTCCAAACGCTTGAAGAAATGGAAGAAAAGGCAAAAAAAGTCGGCGTTTTGTCCACGCAAAACGAAGACATACGTTCCCTGCGCGAATTGCTTACTTACGGCATTAAAGGATTGGCGGCCTATGCCGAACATGCCGCTCATTTGGGGTTTGAAGAATCCGAAATCTACGCCTTTATGCAGAAAGCCTTAGTCGCTACAACAAACGACAACCTTTCTGCGGACGAACTCATTAGTTTGGTATTAACATGCGGAAGCATGGGCGTCAAGGTAATGGCTTTGTTGGATAAAGCAAACACGTCCACCTACGGTAATCCCCAAGTAAGCAAAGTAAATATCGGAGTAGGGAAGAACCCCGGTATTTTAATATCCGGACACGACCTTCGCGACTTGCAGGATTTATTGGAGCAGACAGAAGGAACAGGCGTTGACGTGTATACGCATAGCGAAATGCTTCCGGCCCACTATTATCCGGCATTTAAAAAGTATGGTCATTTTGTGGGAAACTACGGCAATGCGTGGTGGAAGCAAACCAATGAATTTGAGACATTCAACGGGCCGATTCTTTGTACCACCAATTGCCTTGTTCCGCCGCCCCCGCATGCAAGCTATGCAAACAGAGTGTATACCACCGGTTCGGCGGGCTTTACAGGCTTTCCGCATATCGGCGACCGCGTGCATGGGCAGTCCAAAGATTTCTCAAAAATCATCGAACAGGCCAAAACATGCAAAGCCCCTGTGGAAATAGAGCAAGGCGAAATCGTAGGCGGCTTTGCCCATGCTCAAGTATTTGCGTTGGCAGACAAAGTAGTAGATGCCGTGAAGTCCGGAGCTATTCGTAAGTTTTTTGTAATGGCGGGCTGCGACGGACGCATGAAAAACAGGGAATATTATACCCAATTTGCCGAGAAATTACCCAAAGATACGGTTATCCTCACGGCAGGCTGCGCCAAGTATCGCTACAACAAATTGCCTTTGGGCGATATTGGCGGAATCCCCAGAGTATTGGACGCAGGACAATGCAACGACAGTTATTCGTTGGTGGTCATAGCGTTGAAGTTGAAAGAAATATTCGGACTAAACGATGTAAACGACCTGCCCATTGCCTACAATATTGGATGGTACGAACAAAAAGCCGTGATTGTCCTGTTGGCGCTTTTGTCCTTGGGCGTGAAAAACATCCATTTAGGGACAACGCTGCCGGCATTTTTATCGCCCAATGTGGCAAAGGTACTCGTTGAAACCTTTGGCATTGCAGGGATAACAACGGCAGATGAAGATATTAGGGCCTTCTTGGCTGCATACTAAAGCCGGCGGGTAGGGGTTTGGGAGGAATCTTGCCGTTGTCCATGGCGGCCGAGAGGGCCAGTATGGCTACCACTGCTGCGTTGTATTGGAGGTCGGACATAATGAGTCGTTCGTAGGTATCCATAGGCGTGTGGTAGCCTCGGCCATACTCCAAATCGTCTTGAATAAACTGAAAAGCCGGTAATCCTATCCGGTCAAACGACATGTGGTCGGTGCCTCCTGTTCTACGGGGCGACAAGGTGTTAAAGCCCATATTATCCAAGGCTTTTATCCACTCCCTAAAGAAGACAAAGGCCATGTCGTTTTCTTCCAAGTAGATACCTCTGAACTTACCCGACCCGTTGTCCATGTTGAGGTAGAGGGCAAATTGCTCGTAGCCTTTTTTGGGCTTGTTCCCCTCCACATCGTAGAGAAAATCCTGCACGTAGCCCCTTGAGCCTATCAGTCCGACCTCTTCGCCTCCCCAAAGGGCAACCCTAATGGTACGGCGGGGTTTGATTCCGCTTTCCTTAATAATCCTTAGGGCCTCTATCATCACCATGCAACCCGATGCGTTATCGGCAGCCCCCGTGCTTCCGTGCCACGAATCCAAGTGTCCGCCCAACAGCACCACTTCGTCTTTCAATCTGGGGTCAGAGCCGGGAATCTCGGCAATTACATTGTTTATCACCGGATTATTGTAAAATTCATTTTTGATTTCCACCTCCATGGATACGGGGATTTTTTGGGCGATTAAACGCACCATACGGCCGTGGGCCTCCACCGGAAGCACCAATTCCGCAACGGGTTCGGGGTCTCCGTGTCTGGCGTATTGCACGCTGGTAGACCGAGGGACGTTAAAAAAGCCTCCTCCGCCCACCAGCACCGCCGGTTTTTCTTCGGCCAACAAGGCCCTAATGGCGAGTTGCATTTCCATGGCGGCGCCCATCATCGGTATACGGAAAGCCCTTGCAGGTTGGGGACGGGGGTCCGTAGCCAATAAGGCCAAGCGCTCGTCGGTATGACGGCTGGCAAAGGGCGTAAACTGCATCTCGTATTTGGAGGTTTCGGGCATCAACACTATTTTGTTGCCGAGTTTGCCTCTGTATTTGGCAATATCTTCGAGCGTATTGATTTCGAGCAGGACTACTTCTCCGGACACCAATCCGTTGGTGCTGCCCGACCACGCTTTGGGCGTAGCCATAAAGTTACAATAGTAGGGAGCCGTCATGGCGGCGTAGGTCTTGAGGTTGTCCCATCCGCCTCTGGGAAAATCGGCGGCTTTTTCTATCCTCGCATTGGAAAAACCCAACTCGACCATTTTTTCTTTGGCCAATATTTCGGCCCTTTCTCCAAGTTTAGAAGCGGCAAGGCGGGGGCCGGCGTAGTCGGTCAGGTAAACGGCCAAGGCCTCTATTTGGGAGTTTTGAAACGCCTCTCTTTTTATTATAAACGCAAGGTCTTGAGGTAA
>WRBG01000090.1 GCA_009784635.1 Bacteroidales bacterium
TCAGCGTATTAATTTGGTGACCTCTTTGGGCAGCACCCTTACCGGCTCGCTCTATATTTTGGACGAACCCAGCATAGGACTTCATCCCAAGGATACCGGCAGGTTGATAGAAGTGCTCAAGCGACTAAGGGATGCGGGCAATACCGTTTTGGTGGTGGAGCATGACGAAGAAATCATACGGGCTGCCGATGAGATTATTGAAATCGGGCCCGGGGCCGGAAGTTTGGGCGGAGCGTTGGTGTTTCAAGGCCCTCCTGCCGCTTCCGATTTTCCTATAGAAGCCTGTACCTTCAGATACCTGCATGGTTTGGAACAAATAACCCTGCCTACTCGGCTCCGGAAAGGGGCGGGATATATAGAAATAGAAGGAGCCGAACTCCATAATCTGAAACAGATAGACGTCCGTTTTCCCCTGCAAACGCTGACCGCTTTAACGGGAGTGAGCGGGTCGGGTAAGTCGTCTTTAATAAAAGGTGTGCTTTATCCCTTGTTGTCCAAGCAACTTTTGGGAACCGGACCGATAGAAAGCGCCTACGGCAAGTTAGGCGGAGACCTCCACCGAATCCGCGGGGTGGAGATGATAGACCAAAACCCTATTGGCCGGTCGTCTCGCTCCAATCCCGTAACCTATATTAAGGTTTGGGACGAAATCCGCAAGCTCTATTCCGAACAGCCTTACGCCAGACAAAACGGTTATGGCCATTCGCATTTCTCTTTTAACATTGACGGGGGACGTTGTCCGGAGTGTCAAGGCGAGGGAGTGATTACCGTGGAGATGCAGTTTATGGCCGATGTGGTGCTGACCTGCGAAGCCTGCGGAGGTCGGCGTTTCCAGCCCGATATACTCGAAGTGCGGTATCAGGGCAAAGACATCAGCCAAATCCTCGATTTGACCGTGTCGGAGGCGATTGAATTTTTTGGCGCGCAAAAAGGCCATCAAACCAAAAAGATTGCCGACCGGTTGGGGCCTTTGCAGGCGGTGGGTCTTTCTTACGTCAAGTTGGGCCAAAGCAGCAGTACCCTCAGCGGAGGCGAGAGTCAGCGGGTTAAATTGGCCTCGTTTTTATCCAAAGAGGGCAGCGCCGACCCCCTGCTCTTTATTTTTGACGAACCTACCACCGGACTGCACTTTCACGACATTAAAAAATTGCTCGATTCTTTTCACGCGCTTATCTCCAAAGGTCATTCGGTTATTGTGGTGGAACACAATATGGAGGTAATTAAATGCGTGGATTGGGTTATAGACTTGGGGCCGGACGCGGGGATGCAGGGCGGAGAGGTAGTGTTTGCCGGTACGCCCCAAGATTTGGCCCTTAGGAGCGACTTGGCCACCGGCAAGGCATTGGCCAAGGTGTTGTCCCATCAATACCATCTGCCATGAAAACACTTCCCAAATGCGTCATGCTCCCGATGCTGCTTTTTGCCGGTACGCTCTCGGCGCAAACCGTTTTTCCTCAAGTTCAGACCGCCGTTTATGATACCCTTTATCTGCACGAATTTAATATTTCTCCCCAAATAGGAACCGATATGGGCGGGGCGGTGCCCGTTCCTTTTAGCGCGGGCGGCAGCAAGATAAACGCCTATCCCCGCCTGTCGCCTTCCATAGGCATTGCCGTCAATTATACCTATCGGTACCGCTGGAATTTGGGTATAGAGCTGACCTATAAACGTATTGCCATGGATGCCGATGCGCGTGTAACCAATCAAAAATTCAAAGGAGAGAATGCCTTGCAATATTTTAGCGGAACCGCCAGAATGCACATGGCCTTTACCCTCTTGGAGGTACCGTTTTACGCTAAATATATGTTTGGGAGCCACCGGCAGCACAGCGTGATTTTGGGAGGTTATTTTGCGTATAATCTGTATGCTTCTTTTGAAAGTATTGCCAAGAAAGGTTTTAACGGCCCCGAACCCGATGTGGTGGAGAGCGTCATTACCGAGCCTATGGTGATGGATTTTTCTCCCGTACTCGACAGTTGGGATGCGGGGGTGCTGTTGGGCTACGAAGCAAGGGTCTATAATCGGGTACATGTGGGCTTTAGGGTTCTCGCAGGTTTTAAAGACATCTTTGTGCCCAATACCGATTTTTTCGACTACAAGATGTATCCCATGCGGGGGGCCATAGTGCTGCACTACGACCTGCTGCGCTTTGGAAGGCAGCGGTTAATACCTCCTCAGCCAAGACCTTCTTGATGCTAAGTCGTTGACGACTAAATATATCAACTTAGTGCGTTTTTCCAAGACGGGATAGTGCAACAGGGCGGGCAGGTCGGTGGCTTTGTAGGTGTAGGCGTGTATGCCCGAAGTAAAAAGCACGGAGGGGATTCCCTTTTGGGCTAAATGGATTTGGTCTCCAAACCGGAAAAAGAGTTCGGAAAAATTGGGACTGTCGTAATAGGTGTAATCCAAGTCCAAGCCAATGCCGTAATAGCGGTTGGATATGTCGATGATGAGCTTTAGGTCGGGCGTGAGTCGCTCTGCGCCCAAGACCAACAGGTATTCGGGGTTTCTGCGGGGCGGCTCCAAAACGCAGCCGATTTGGTCTATGTTGATGTTGGCAATGATTTTGTAAGGCGGTATGCGGAGGCTTTGGGCAAAATGGGCAGAGCCGGCTAAGTTAAGTTCCTTGGCGTCATAGGCTACAAAGAGGATGGTTCGGGCGGGGCGGTCTCCGTTGCGGGCGCGTTGTCCAAATACCTGCGCCAATTGCAGGAGCAGGGCTACGCCCGATGCGTTGTCGTCCGCTCCCGGGTATACAACATTATTAATCATGCCTATATGGTCGTAATGTGCCGATATAATCAAGTATTCGTCGCTTCTGCCGTTGCCTCTGAGCATGGCAATGAGGTTGCGTCCGTAGGTGCTGCTGTCTATGGCAAAGCTTTGTACCCAAGAACTTCCGTTAAAAGGTTGCAGGCCGTAGCTTCTAAAGCAATCTCTGATGTACTGGGCGGCAATCAAGGCGCCCACCGTACCGCTGGCGCGTCCTTGGGCGGCGGTGTCGGCCAAGGCGCGTACGTGCTTGCGCAACTGCTCTTGGGATATGATATTTAGATTCCTGTCTGCCTGAGTCAATTGTCCGTACAGGCCGGAGCTAAAGAAAAGAAGGAGGACAGAGACGACAAAGGAAAAACGAGGCATGTTTTTTGCATAAAATTGTTGCAAAGAAACGAATTTTTTAAAATTATGCTTACCTTGCAGCCATGAACAGTAAGAAAATTCTTTGGACGGCCCTGCTGCTTGTAGCAGGAAATATGGGACTTAACGCCCAATACGACAGGCAACAATTTTTTTACCACGGACGCCAAATGTTGATTGAGGGGAAATATCCTCAAGCCATAGAAAGTTTCAATATGCTGATTCGCCTCGATGCAAATTTGTATGAGGCCTATTTTTTTAGGGGAATCGCCAAGTATAATTTGGGAGACTTTGTGGGCGCTCAGATAGATTTTGACAGGACTCTGAGCATCAATCCTGTATTTACCCCGGGCTTTCATTATCGCGCCATTACCCTAAGCCGAATGGGCAAGTACGATGAGGCTTTGAAAGATTTGGGGGAGGCGGTAGCGCTAAGGCCCAGTTATACGGGGCTTTACTTCAGTCGGGGGGTTACTTTTTTGCTGTCTCAGCAGTTTGAAAAAGCGGTGCAGGACTTTAACCGGTTCATTAAATTTGAGCCGCGGGAGAGCGTGGCATACCTCAATCGAGGCGCATGTTATCTGTATCTGAAAGACACCGTTAGGGCCTTAGAGGACTACAATACGGCTATTTTGCTCAATAAGTTTGACCCCGAGGGCTATATCCGCAGGGCGAGGGTTTATCTGTTAGAAGAACGCTACGCCGATGCCCTTGTAGACCTAACCAGCGCCATTTCTTTAGACAGCACCAATACCTTTGCTTATTTTAATCGGGCCTTGGTACACAACAGCATGAAAAACATTATGGGTACTTTGGATGATTTTGATAAAGTCTTGCGATATGACCCCGAAAACGCCCTTACCCGCTATAATCGGGCGCTGATTCGAACCCAAATAGGGGATTACGAAAATGCCCTTAGCGATTACGACCGGGTGTTGGAAATCAATCCCGGCAATGTGCTGGCCTACTTTAACCGAGCCGGTCTTTTTGCAGAAATCGGACGCTATCGAGACGCTTTGGAGGATTATTCTCAAGCCATTGAGCTTTATCCCGACTTTGCCAATGCCTATATGAACCGTTCTTACGTGAAGTATCAATTGGGGCAATTGTCGTCGGCGCAGCAAGATAGGGATATAGCCCGCCAAAAAGTACAGGAACACCGACTTAGGATGGAGCAGGAGGGCATATCGGATATTGCTGCTTTTGCCGATACTACCCAGCGGTTTGATGAACTGTTGGCTTTGGACGCCGATTTTGCCAAACGGGATTTTAACAACGACCTTCTGCAATACCGAGATGTGGACATTAGGCTAAAGCCTCTGTTTAAATTGTTGGCCGGCAGGGTCGAACCGGTAATCAGCTTGGAACGGGTCTATTATTATCCCGATATGGAGCGTTTTATGGCTAACCAGCCTATGGCCATCGGCCTTTTTAGCGAGTCTCCGGCTTCTTCTGCCCAAATATTGGCGGGGGGGGCAGAGTTGCTTCGGAACTCATTGACTCCGGACGCCGAACCGGAGTTGCTGTTTGCCAAAGGGATTGTTGATTTCCAAAACAAGCAGTTTAACTCGGCCCTTTCTTATTATGACCGGGCCATAGCCTTGGACCCGAATAACCTGTACTACTACATCAACCGCGGCGCCCTCCAAAGCGAGATGATTGAGTTTATATCTTCGATGGATAGTAATGTACAGGTACTTACCTTAGACGATGCAGGTACTACCCGCGCACGGGTACAGGAGCAGAGCAGACGCAATTACGACTATTCCGCCGCCATTAACGACATGGAAAAAGCGGCTTCCATCGCTCCCGATTTTGCCTATGTGCATTACAACTTGGGCAACCTCTATTGTTTGTCTGACCGGATGCCGGAGTCCATCAGGGCCTATACCCGCGCGATAGAACTGTACCCCTATTTTGCCGAGGCTTATTACAACAGGGGGCTGATTCAGATTTATTTAAAAGACAGGGAGAAAGGCTGCATAGACATCAGTACCTCCGGCGAACTGGGGGTCAAAGACGCCTACAGCGTTATCAAAAAATACTGCGTAAGGGCGGATTAACAAGCAGCCTTTGGGAGGGGCTTATTTCCTCAGCCGGTCCAGCGACCTAATCATGGCCTCGTCCCGACCAATATAGCGGATGGCTAAAATGGTGAGGATGGCGGCTATTACGGGGAATACGGCTGTGAAGGCAAAGTTGGAGCCGTAGATGCGGTCAAAGAAAAAATAATAAGCAATCCACGTCTGTAATCCAAAGAGAATAATCGTATTATAAATAGAAATCCTGATTTGAATCATGCGCGCTTTGTACAAAAGAATGGTAGCCGACAGGGCAAGGATGGCGACCACGGACAATATCAACAGGGGGCGCATTTCGTGGCAATAAATGACTACCTGCTCGCTGAGGTAAATCAGCGGAAAGGACAACAGCAAAATCATCAAGATTAAAGCGGCTAAAAGGAAAAGAGTCTGAACTCGTTGCAACATGGTGGTATGAATTTGCTGCAAAAATATAAAAATAAAAGCGTACTTTTGTCTTTTTGCCATATAAAATGAACACAATCCCCGCTTCTGAATTGATGATACATGCAGACGGCTCTATTTTTCACCTGCGCCTGCACCCTCATCAACTTGCCGATACGGTAGTATTGGTGGGAGACCCCGCCCGCGTCCAAAAGATATCCGCCTTTTTTAGCTCTGTAGAGTGTACACAACAGTCCAGAGAATTTGTATCTGCCACGGGCGCCTACAAAGGAGTCCGCATGACCGTGCTTTCCACCGGCATAGGCACCGACAATATAGATATAGTCGTCAATGAATTAGATGCTTTGGCCAATATAGACCTGACCACCCGCAGCATCAAGCCCGTTCACCGCAGTTTGCGTTTGGTACGCTTGGGTACTTCCGGGGCCTTGCAACCCGATATACCCTTGGGAGCCCTCTTGCTGTCTAAAATCTCCATAGGTTTTGACGGATTGCTCAACTGGTACGCCGGAAGGGAAGGGGTATGTTTGGCCGACTACGAGGCTGCTTTTGTGCGCCACATGGATTGGCCTACCGGTCTGCCCGCGCCCTATTTTGCGGCCAATTCCCCCTCGCTGATAGACTTGCTGGCTCCCATATCCCTTCAAGGCATGACCGTTTCGGCCCCCGGATTTTACGGACCACAGGGCAGGGTCTTGAGGCTTCCGCTGAGGGATGCCCAACTCTTGGATAAAATAGAATCTTTCGATTATCGGGGCGACCGGATTTGCAATTTTGAAATGGAAGGCTCGGCCATAGCCGGATTGTCGGCCTTGTTGGGGCATCAGTCCGTTACCGTCTGCCTCATCATTGCCAACAGATACCAAAAACAAAGCAATACTTCCTATACCAACCTGATGGATAATGCCATTGAGCAGATTTTAGATAAATTGGCACATTCATGACCGCCGCAACAAACTATAAAGACTTGGCCACGCTGGTTTCGCTTTTAGACGATTCCGACCATACCGTAGTGCCTGTGGTGCGGGAGCGACTGATTGACATGGGGCCTCCGGTCATAGGCATACTAAGGTCGTTTAGCCGGCACTGCCACGATAATCCCAAGCTGTTGCACAGATTAGAGGGGGTGATTGCCGACATTCAGTTACACCGGTCCTCCGACTCCCTCTTGGCTTGGTGTTCCGGTCGGGACCCGGATTTGATTCAAGGTTTATGTATCGTGTTTGGACTGATATACCCCAACGTCCCTACCTCCTCTATTTCCCAAAGCCTTTTTGAGATGGCCAATGAGGTTTGGATGGAACTCAACGACTCCCAAACCGGTGTTGAGCAGCTACAGTTGTTCAATCATATTTTTTATCATCGCCTTGGATTTAGGACCGAAGACCCGTTTTTGTCGGAGCTAAAGCCCGCCCTGCTCGACTATGCTGTGGCCAACAGGAGGGCTAATCCCATTCTTTTTGGCTTAATTTACTTGGCTTTTGCCTTTAGGTCGGGGCTTGCCATACGGGCGGTAGTATTTCCGGGAGGCTTTATGCCGGTCTGCGTAGACGACCAGAACCGCGTTTTGTTTTATATCAATATATACAAATCCGGAGAATTGTTCGACAAGGAGCAATTACGCACTTTTTTGGCGGATTTGGGTTTTGTGATTCCTTCTAAGGATTTTGTGCTTTGCGACACGGTTACTTTGGTGGGGATTTATGCAGAATCGCTGTATTTTGTGGCAGGTAACACAGAGAACAAAGAAATGGAGCGGCTGTTGGAAGAAGCGCTTACATTCTTTGGAGATAAACGCATCTTAATCATGGAGGAGGATGAGTAAAGCAAAAGTAAGTGTGCATTTTCAAAATGAAACTGCCAAGAGTTCTTTACCAATACTGTGTATTTCAGTTTCTATTTGCTTTTTCTTTGATGAACTCACATAAGTGCTGCCAAGTGCATATTGCCTCATAAGGGAGGTATTGATTCCAATTCTCCGTGCAATCTTGGTGGGAGAGATAAAATTATAGTGGGCAAAGAAGCCTGACAGGTCATAGACATATTCAAATTCAAGATTGCCATTGTTTAATTTAGGAGGAATGGCTTTACCTGCTTCTTTTGAAGTTTCCATGTATTCTTGAGGAAATTTCTCAA
>WRBG01000091.1 GCA_009784635.1 Bacteroidales bacterium
ATAAAATTTGAGCGCGTACATTATCGGCTTCATTTTGCGCTCGCACCCTGCCTCCGGCATCGCGGGTTGTTTCGCCCACTTTGAGCCAACCCTCGTGGCTTGCTACATCTATGTGTTGATAGATATAGATGATTTTTTGTTGAAGAGCGTTAATTTTCGGCATATTGTATCCTCTTAAATTTTACAGGTTTATATTCTTTTATTAAGCCATGCTCTTCTTTTGAAAATTCTACTTCAAAAAGAGTGGCTACATATTTTTGTCTGTTTTTATCCGCATTAATAATGCCTTCATAGGTGTAATCATTACGTTTAAAACGTTCATTTGTAAGTGGAATCCATTCCGAAAACACAATTTCATCGCATTTTGAACATTCGTTTCCGCAAGCAAGTGTACATTTCCGGCAGGTCAAAGCGTTTCCCTGAATGATATTGCGGTTAATTAGGAATCGAATGGTTTCGACAATATTTTCGTCTTGGGTATTGGGAAAATTGTTGTGGTAGAAATCGTTAAAGATTTGTGTAAGGTTTAGTCTGCATTGCTTGGCATTATCTGCCAAAAGCTCGATTCCGTATATTGAACTTGTAGCGATTGCCGCCTGCCATTCCCATTGGTCTTGTGTGCTGGCATGGATATGTTGCAATTTTCGCCTGTATATCTCTACTAAAAAAGCGCCTTCGCCACAAGCAGGCTCTAAGAACGTTTTACTTGCTTCCCAAACCTCAGCGGGCAACAAATCGAGCATATCGTTTACCACCCAAGCAGGCGTAAAAACTTCGCCATGCTTTTGCACACGCTCTTTTGATTTGACCTGTTTTATAGATTGGTTTTCATTCATTTGCTTTAAGAGTTCCGAGCAAAACTCCTATTCATATAAGCAAATAAAAAAGCGTGAAACTGTTCGTTGATTGCTTATTTACATTGTCAGGCTCTCGTAAATACCTTTCTACCAAATAAGCGCAAACAGTCCACGCCTGAAAGCGTGAACTTCGCAACCTTATTCTCGGTAGAAACTTACGAGATTTCGACAATGTGAGAATAAGAGCTAAAAGCTCAAATTATGTTAATTTTCTATTTCTTTTCTTCCTTTCTTATTGTTATATTGTTATTTACTTTTTTGCTATCTGCACAGGTTTTGTACCCCTGCGGATGTAAAAGTACAACTTTTTCGACAATCAAAAGCATCTTTCCCTCGTTGGCCTCTCAAATGATGGGAGAGAAAGCCTTGCTAAATTCCGCAAAAGTGTTTTTTATGAAATAATTTCTTACTAACTTTGCCCAAAATGATAACAAATCACTTATAGAGTCAAAAAATGAAGAAATTAACTACATCAATTCTGCTACTAACGGCAACGGGCCTTAGCCTGTTTGCCCAAAACCCCAAACGTGAAATGCGGGCGGCATGGTTACACACGGTAAACTTTAGCACTTGGGTCTCCGAAGTCCGGGTTCCTGCGTGCAACGGCAGCAACGAAGCGGAGCGGGAAGCGGCCCGTACTATTCAAAAAAATGCCATCATCGCTTACTTTGACACCTTTAAAGCTGCGAACCTAAACGCCGTTTTCTTTCACGTGCGTACCACCTGCGACGCTTTTTATAAATCCAAATATGAACCGTGGAGTCATTTCCTGTCTACCGAGCGCGGAGCAGACCCGGGCTGGGACCCTCTTGAATTTGCTATTGAGGAGGCGCATAAACGTGGAATGGAGTTACATGCATGGCTTAATCCTTATCGAATTTCATTTGGCGAAGCGCAAAGTGTAGCCGCCACTTCGCCCACCGACTATGTCAACACTCATCCGGAATGGGTATTGGCGTACAACGACCATGTAAAAATATTGAATCCGGGCTTGCCCGAAGTAACAGAGCGAATTGCTGATGTTGTTGAAGATATTATCACCCGTTATAATGTGGACGGTATTACCTTGGACGACTATTTTTATGCAGATAATCAACGGGGACTCGACAATTATCCGGGAAAATATTTCTACTTGGATACAGCCCTGTATATTGCCTATAAAGCCGAAAATCCAAACAGTCAATTATCACAAGGCGATTGGCGTAGAGAGAATTGCAATAAAATGGTAAAGGCCATCTACGACCGAATACAGTCCATCAAACCTTACGTAATCTTTGGTATGAGTCCTGCGGGGGTAGCAAAGGGGGGGGCTGCCGCACTCGGAATAGAGCCGCCTGCCGTAAGGGCCGGAGATTGGCAATACGAGCAAATTTATTGCAACCCTTTGGCTTGGTTAGTAGATGGTTCCGTTGACTATATCTCGCCACAGATTTATTGGACAACCACCCATGAAACCGCTCCTTACGGCCCCTTGAGTAAATGGTGGTCGCAAGTGTGTAAAATGTACAACGTATATTTTTACCCCAGCCATTCTTTTAACACTTCTCCCGAAGAAATTGGGATTCAAATCGACCTCAACAGGGAGTACGATGAACTTAACGCCCCCGGAGTCGTAGTTTGGAGTGGACAAAATCTTCTGAGAGGGGGACATGTGCCATATTTGGCCGGAAATCAATTCAAATATAAAGCCCTTCCGCCCGCGGTCCATTGGAAACAGGCTGATGAGCAGGGCATGGTGGACAACCTTACTTTGTCCGGACAAACCCTGTCGTGGACATACGGAAAAGAGAATGTCCGCTATGCGGTTTATGCCATACCAAGTTCCCAAATAAATGACACCGAAGCCTTTTCCAATCCCGAATATCTCTTGGGGATTTCATACGGCAAGCAATTTACTTTGCCGGCGGAAATTATTGCCACGCATCACATTGCCGTTTCTGTACTTGACCGCTATGGAAACGAGTCGCTGCCGGCACGCACAAAGAGTTGGGCTACATCCGCTTTGTAATCCACTTTGAGGTACCTAGCAGATTCGAACTGCTGTACGCGGTTTTGCAGACCGCTGCCTAACCACTCGGCCAAGGTACCCTGTTTGGGGGGACAAAGATAACTCTTTTTTTTAACATTCCAAGAAGCTAAGCATTTCTTGGAGGTAGCGCCGGTCAATGTGGTCAAAGGTGTTTACGCAATCGCTGTCTATGTCGAGGACTCCCGCCACGGCTCCGTTTTTCATTAGGGGCAGTACGATTTCGGAACGGGACAGGGAGCTGCAAGCAATATGTCCGGGGAACAAATCCACGTCCGGAACTATTTGGACTTCACCGGTTGCCCAAGCCGTACCGCAGACCCCTTTGCCGTAGCCGATGCGGGTACAGGCCACCGGCCCTTGAAAAGGCCCTAATACCAGCATATCTTCTTTTACCAAATAGAAGCCCGCCCATAAAAATCCAAAAACTTCTTTGAGCGCGGCGGCCATGTTGGCCATATTGGCAATCGGGTCAGACTCGCCGACAAGCAAAGCCTTCATTTGAGGCAGCAGGGCTTGGTAGCGCTCCTCTTTTGAATCGGTGTGTACAACATGAATCGTGTGCATCGTAATTTCAATTAGTGAATACAAAAGTACGAGTATATTTGGATATTCGAAAAATTATTGCGTAATTTGCGCTGCGCAATATACGCAGCGCAAATTGCGTTGTGTATATTGCGCTATACCATGTACAACTTATAATTTTATCCAAAATGAAACCTCAAAATCCCTTTCTTATAGCTGGCTACAATAGACCGGAATATTTTTGCGACCGCGAGCGGGAAACAACCTTGATGATTGACGCCCTAAAAAATGACCGTAATCTCACCCTTATCGCTCCAAGGCGTATGGGTAAAACCGGACTGATTAAACATGTTTTTTACCATTTGGAACAGGAACAGCCTAAAATAGCCGTTTTTTACATGGATATTTTTTTTACACAAAATCTTGGCGAATTTGTGCAACTTTTTGCCGGCACGATGCTGGAAAAATTAGACATGGGGCCACAGAAAGCAATAAAACGGATGGGGAAATTTTTTAAGAGCCTCCGCCCCGTTTTTACGATAGATGGGTTTAGCGGTATGCCCAAAGTTACGTTCAACATGGAACCAACACACGAAGAACGTTCGCTCAAAGAAATATTCGCTTACCTCCAATCATCGGGCCTGCGATGTTATATAGCTATAGATGAATTTCAACAGTTGGCGGAATATCCCGAAAAAGGCGTGGAAGCATTACTCAGGTCCCACATTCAATTTTTGCACAACGTACATTTTATTTTTTCCGGCAGCAAGCAACACGTGATGCAGGAAATGTTTCTTTCTGCCAAGCGACCGTTTTATCAAAGCACGCAAATCGTCTCTATTGATGCCATCAACCGGATGGAATATTATCGGTTTGCCGCTCGTTTCTTTGGACAGAAAAATAAACTAAGTCTGGAAATATTTTCACTCATATATGACGAATTTGAGGGTCATACTTGGTATATTCAGGCCATACTCAACAGGCTTTACGGTCAAAAACAAAAACCCGATGCCGCATCTATCAACAGGATTATTGCCGATATTATTGTCGAGTCGGCCTATACCTTTGAAAAATTGCTGGCGGCCTACTCTCCTACTGCCGTCAGGCTTTTGAAGGCTATTGCCAAAGAGCGCTGCGTGAAAGAAATCAATGCCGGCGTTTTTATTGCCCGCCACAAACTTAAAGCGACCAGCAGCGTAAATACCGCCCTCAAAAAATTAATAGATAAAGAATTGGTCTACAGAACCCCAAAGGGATTTATAGTCTACGATCGCTTTATGGCGATTTGGCTTCGTCAGCAACCCTATTAGCACCCCAAAGGATGAAAAAACCGCCTGCCGGTGTTTTATTCCACATACAGAACCAATCCTTTAAGGTAATCTCCCTCAGGATGGTATATATTGACCGGATGGTCGGGGGCCTGTCCCAAACGGTGCAGAATCCGCACCCTTCTGCCGCTGATGGCCGCCGCCGAAAAGACGGCTAAGGCAAAATCGGTTTTATCTACTACCTGCGAACAGCTGAACGTAAAGATTGTTCCGCCCGGGGCGATTCGGTCCATGGCGACCGCGTTTAGCCGTTTATACGCCTGCAACGCGCTCTTTTTGGCGCCGGTATGTTTGGCAAAAGCCGGAGGGTCCAATACCATAAGGTTGTACATCCCTTTGGGGGAGGATTTTAAAAATTCAAAGGCATCGGCGGTATGGGCTTCATGGTCATGGGCCGGTAAAGTTTGTAAGGCCATGTTCTGATGCAGCAAATCAATAGCGCGTTGGGAGCTGTCTACCGAGTGTACCAAGGCAGCCCCTCCGGACAAAGCGGCCACCGAAAAACCGCCGGAGTAACAAAACAGATTTAACACGCGGGCGCCACGGGCCATTTGGCCCAACAAAAGCCTGTTTTCCCGCTGGTCTAAAAAGAAGCCCGTTTTTTGCCCCTGTTCCCAATCCGCCACATACGGGTGTCCGTGTTCCCGAATCGTATGTACATCCGTCTGATTATAAGCATCGGATTTATATAAATAACCGTCTTGCAGGTCTAAGCCCGCCTTATAGGGAGCGGTGCCGGCGCTTTTGTCGTAAACGGCCAACAAATCGTTTCCATACAGCTCTTTCAACGCATGGACAATCTCGGCGCGGGCCAAAAACATCCCCGCCGAATGGGCTTGAACCACCGCTACGCCTTGATAGTAATCAACCACCAAGCCGGGCAAATGGTCGCCCTCTCCATGCACCAAGCGATAAGCGGTTGTGGGGGCGTTGCGTCCTAAGCACAGTCCCAAACGCTCCCTCAATGCGTATGCCTTCCTCAGTCCCTCCATCCAAAAATCGTTGGGCAGGCCGGGGCCGGAGAAACTCAAAATACGAACCGCAATCGAGCCTTCTTGATAGTGGCCGGTAGCCACACAGGTTCCGTCTGACGCATACACGTCCACCACAGCCCCCTCTGCGGGAGCGCCCCGCTTTTGGGCTATCGCTCCGGAAAAAATCCAAGGATGAAATCGTTGTATGGACGACTCCCGTCCTTTTTTTAGATATATTGCCGGACGACTCATTTATTTCATTTATTTCTTTAATTTCAAGTAGATTTCCCTGCAAACCCAAGCGTCTAAAGCCGCATATTGGCGTTGGGCCGGACTTAACTCCCGATTTTCCCAATTGGAAAGCTGTTGCCCTTTTGATAACCTGATGCCCAACACAATCGCCGCCATTTTTCTTAAACTTTTCTCTTTAATGCCCATGGACTCCGTGATGACTTGCAAATCCACAAACCCCAATGGCCTAAACCTGTGATGGGCCTGTAATCCATTAATATCCTCTTTTACGGCAGCGCCTACCTTGACTACATGGGGATTGCCCAACAGCTCTGCCAAGGCAGCGGGAAACCCGCAATAAGCCAAGCGGAACAAAAAAGATTTGCGGCCGGAAGCCAACTGCAACAAGGCGGTTTTATGGCGACCTGCCGGTGTGGAGACAAAATTAGGACGGGTCTCTGTATCAAAGCCCAATATGGATTCCCGAGACAATTCCCTAACCGCTTCCTCGGCCACTCGGGGGCATTTTACTTCTACAATCTCTCCGGTAAAAACCGCCAGAGGAAGCTGCTCAATGGCTTCGGGAGATAAAACATCGGGAGAAAGGGAGGCGTCAAACATCAAGGTAAATCGGGGATTAGGGAAAATGTAGCGGGAATGGCTTTGCGCAAACGATTTTGGGTTTCCACATCTATGTTGTCGGACGAAAAAGGCACGGTCTTTACATACACCCACGAGGTGCCGGGATTGCGTCCATATTTGTATTCATAGGTAAAGCGATTGGGGGTTTCCAAACCGACTCCGGGCAAATCGCTGTTGGGGATGGTAATATAAAAGGCGGCTTGAGTAGCGGAACTGCTTGGGGCCAGCAATTGTTGGCCACGCAGCAACAAATAAAGCTCTTTGGCCGTATTGACCGCAGGGTCAACCAAAGCCACTTCCTCTGCAATCAAATCTCTGTAAGGATAAACGCCGTTTTGGGAATAGCCGCGCAATTCTTGCAACATGAGGTCCAAGGTTTCTTTGTAATAAGGGTAGTGGGTACAGCCCATGATGAGGGCTTTAAGCGGCTGGGGCTGAGGCTTGGCCCTCAATTTTTCGAGCAAGGAGAGGAGGTGGTAGCGGGCGTAGTTTTGGGCAGCGTTCAGTTGCAATTGGGTGTATGACCCCAAAGTCCCCGAATACAGAATGCCGTGGTTGGAAAAATCAAAGTTATAAGCGTCCAATAATGCAGTATCTATGGGATGGTCGGGATGATGCAATGCAGGTCCTCGGTAGTTGGCTCTGGGCTGACGGGCCAAGCGCCATACAAAATCGGGCTCCTCGTCCACCGCCTCGGCAAATCCCATGGCGGGCTGATTCACAATCTGCACATTTCCGGTATAGCCCCATTCCTCAGCCATTTTCCTAACCGTCCGTTCGTAGCCCCCTGTGCGGATGGTGCCCACGGTCGCCATCACCCCAATAGCGCCGGACTCCTCTTTTCCAAACCGTTCCAAAGCGCCTTTTGCCCCCGCGTTAATGACTCCGGTGACAGATACTCCGGTTTGGCTCAAAGCCAACAGGGACTGAATATCTTCGAGGCCGACTGCGGTAGCCGTATTGCAGGCAATCACAATACTTTTAACCTTATGCCCCATCAAAAAAAGCGCGTCTTGAACCACCAATTCCCTTAGATAGTCCGTTTTGCCCTCGGAAGCGTAATTTCCATAGGGCATATTGGCTTGGTCGGCTAAATAGATAAAGGACGCACCTTCAAAATCTCGGATTCCGTCCGGGCCTTCTTCTCCGG
>WRBG01000092.1 GCA_009784635.1 Bacteroidales bacterium
AGGCTGATGGTTTGCTCCACATTATGCCCTAATTCGTGTAGGGCGATATTAAAGCCTTTGTAGTCCATCCCTTTAGGCGTTAAGCGGGTGCGCAACCGAGCCACGTCGTCGCGGCTTGCGGCGCCCCAAGCGTGTCCCGACCCTCTGGCGGCCTCTACTACTATTTTGGAGGCCAAAAATTTAGCCCTGTCGGGAGCATAGCCCAACTTTATCAACATATTGTGGATGTCTTGCTCAAAAGCCTGCGCCGTGGGATAGCGTTTTGTGGTTTGGGCGGTCAGCAATTCTTCCGACAAGCCGCTGCGCGCTTTAAATCCGTCATACCAAATATCAAACGGCTCTAAGTCGCGTCCCAATCGCTTTTTAATCAAGGCTGCCACCTCCTGCACCTGCGGAGAGGAAATGTATTGGGTAAACATCTCTTCGATTTCTTCAAAAGAAATCTCCATGCCTCCGTCAAAAGCCCTTAATATGGCTGTGTTGTGGGCGGGATAGTAGGGGTCGGCTTTGAGGGCGGCTTTAAACTGCCCCAACAGCATGGCGTAGCGGCGCTCGCCTTCGGGCGTGGCTTTCACCTCTTTTCCATCTTTAAACAGGGTATTGGACTCCGGCGCCCAGTCGTAGGCAGCGTTGTTGATGACCTCTTTGGGAATCGTCTGCCCTACAATATGGGTCATCACTTTGTATATCATCTGCTGTTTGGCAAAGGCGTTGGGAACAGGGGCGTAGTTCGACTTGAGTTCATCCCGCAGGTTCCAGTGGCTCAACAGCACCATATCGGCGGGAAAAAGTCTTTGTCCCTGCCCGTCCAAAAGATGTCCCATCATGATGTTGTATTCGGCAATATAGTTCTCGCCCACGCTGCCCGCCTTGGCCAAATCCTGCGCCACCGAAGCGGGCAAGCGATTGGTAAAGACGTCTCCCATACGGGCGTAAGCCCACTCAAGGCGGCTCCAATGAGCGCCCAAATCGTTCTTCTCCCGCAGGCTGTAGTTGGGGAAGTTCAAGATGGTGATAAACGCCAACTTGTTGGCAAACATATCGTCTTTGTAATGAGCGGCAACGGCATGGCTCGCCAGCAGTTCGTCAATGGGCGTAAGGGGTGGCCCCTCCAAGTGTACCGGAAGTTTTAAGGCCACGTTTATTTTATGGTAGCCGCCGCCAAACACCTCCTGTGCGTAGGACAGTTTGTCAAAGAGGGTCTTACGGGTATCGGCATCGGGGACATAGTGCAACAGGCAAAAGGCGGTAAAATCGGCTGCCGTGCCATCCGAATCACGCCACAGCGCGGCTGCCTGTTTTACCCCGCGCTCCATAAGGGCAAAGTCTGCTTGGGGAAACTGCGCTTTCATTTGGTCAAGCGTGGTGGCCGCATGTTCATTTGAGCTATTCATACATCTAACTAATAATAATGTTAATATCAGGCAAATCGCCCCTCTTTTTACATGGTTTCGTGTCATATTTGTGAAAAATTTAACGATTATTTAGCAAAGATAACGATATTTGTTGAAAAGATTATTATGAGTACCAGCGCCGCCACCTTTGCCCGCCAGCCCCGGATTGCCTCCATAGATGTATTTAGGGCGCTCACCATGTTCTTCATGGTTTTTGTGAACGATTTTCCTTCCCATTTTCCCCACTGGTTGGGACACGCCGTAAAGGGTGAGGATTTCTTGGGTTTTTCCGACATTATCTTTCCCGCCTTCCTCTTTGTCATGGGAATGTCTATTCCATTTGCCATCGAAAATCGCTTTGCCAAAGGCGATAACGAAACATCCATATTCGGGCACATTCTGATGCGGGCCACCGCCTTGTTGGTGATGGGCCTGTTCTCGGTAAATTTAGGAGCCGGCCTGTCCAGAGAGCTTTGGATAAGCCGACCCGTTTTTTCGCTGACGGCCATTGCCTGCTATTTTATGATATGGAACGCCTACCCAAAGGCGACGTCCTATAAAAAATGGTTGTTTACCGCCCTGCAAGTAATCGGCATCATTATCCTAATCTACCTTGCCTTTCTTTTCCGCGACCGGAGCGGCGGAGTTTTTCAAATTCGATGGTGGGGGATTCTTGGCCTTATCGGTTGGAGTTACGCCATTTGTGCGTTTATCTATTTGTTTATTCGCAATAACCTAAAATACCAAAGTATAGCTTGGATAGTCATTGTCGCTTACAGCATGTTGGGCGCGAGCAAGTGTTTGGGAACCCTGCATGGCATCATTCCGGGCAACGGAACTTTTCACGCATTCACCATGACCGGTATTCTCCTGTCCACGCTGTTTTACAAGCTGTCTACATCGGAAAAATGGTCCGGCAAACTTATTCCGCTGGCGGCAGGTATTGGCGCCGCGCTCATGCTTACCGGATTTTTTACCCGACAATTTTGGATTATTTCCAAATTGGGAGACACCCCTACATGGATGTTCATCTGCTCCGGCATCTCAAGCTGTTTGTACGCCTTTTTGTATTGGCTCACAGATGTGAAGGGAAAGGCGCATTGGTTTAAGGTCATAAAACCGGCGGGGACGGCTACCTTAACCTGCTTTTTGATACCGTCTGTTGTCTATGCAATATTTACCCTTACCAAATTCTCGTTTCCCGCTTACATGACCGCCTACCCCCAAGGTCTGCTCAAGTGCGCCGCCATTTCGTTTCTCTGTATTGGCATCACCGCACTGCTTGGAAAAATCGGCATTAAGATGAAGATATAAAACGACTACTACTCACTCCAAGACAATCAGTCCAAAGTCCTCTCTGTACTTGTCGTTAATTGTCACCGGCAACTTTCCGTAAAAGCCCTGTTTGCCAAACAGCGCGTTTGCAGACGCAATTTGGGCCTCGTCGGAGTTGTCGTAAGCCGCTATGACTGCCGAAAAACACTCCAAGTCTTTAAGATTGGCCAAGGAATACGGATTCCCAAAAAAGACCAAAACCACCTTGTGGGTCCTGCCAATCCGGTCTAAAAAGTCAATTATCGGCGAGTCGATGCCATAATCCATGGCAAAGCGTCCCCGCGGAACATTGTGGCATCCCACAACAATCACCCTGTCGCCACTTATATGGGCAGACAGCGAGTCAAGGACTTCCCGCCTGTCGTTGGAATTAACCCTAACCATGTCGGTAACGCCAAAGGCTTCCAACTGCTCTTTGAAAGCAGTCCCCTGCCCTATTTCCACATAGGTAACTTTCGAGGAGTTTACCGGCAATACGCTGTTGTTAGACAATAAGGTCAGCGACTTTTGCGAAAGTTTGGCACGTAAGGATTTAGTGTGTTCGGTATTTAACTTTTCCAAGATTCCGGTCGGATTTATGGGTGTAAAGCCGTTATGCAGCCCCAAATCGTATTTGGCCTCAAGTATCTTTTTGCACTTTTTTCGAATGTATCTTTTTGATACCAACCCGCTTTTCACTGCTTTTTCGATTTCGTCAATTGATTTTTTCATATCAATGGGAATTTCGAGGATATCGTTTCCCGCCATGAGCGAATAGAGCGCCACTTTGGACGTATCTCGATTGTGGAGCGCGCCCTTCATCTCCAAAGCATCTGTCACCACAAGTCCTTTAAATTTCAACTCCTTTTGCAACAGATTGGTAGTAATTTCTTTGGATTGAGACGCAATTTCTGAAGAAAGGGCCGGTATGAGCAAATGCGCCACCATCACGCCTGTTGCGCCCCTTTTTATCAACTCGCGAAAGGGATACAATTCCACATCGTTAAGACGGTATCTATCATGCAAAATGACGGGAAGTTCATCGTGCGAATCCCTGTCGGTGTCTCCATGTCCGGGGAAATGCTTGAGGGTAGTCAAAATGCCCTCGTCCTGCATCCCTTTCATGTAGGCGTATGCTTTCTCGGTTACCTTATATTTATTCTCGCCAAACGAGCGCATGTTAATCACCGGATTCCTCGGATTATTGTTCACATCCACCACGGGCGCATAGTTGATGTGAATCCCCAACTCTTTGCACTGACGGGCTACCTCGACCCCAAAATCGTAAATCAAGCTATCGTCTTGAATCGCGCCCAGCGTAAGTTGCTGCGGAAACCTGACCACGCTGTCAATACGCATCGAAACGCCCCACTCGGCGTCCATAGACACCATCAACGGAATGCGCACCTGCGCTTGAAATTTGTTCAAAAGGTGAACGTATTCGGTGGGCGTATAGGTGCCCCATATGATTCCGCCCACCTGCTCTTGGCGTATTGTTTCCAATACTTTGTTAATGTGGGCTTCGCCCTGTCTGGGGTGGCAGACGATTACAAAAAGCTGCGCAATCTGTTCGCGCAGGGTCATCGTTTTTAGATTCGACTGTACCCATTGCCGTTTTGTCTTTTGCGCCTGTGCGTCCACCGTACCAACCGTAAGCGCCAACACCATGATGAAAAATTTAAAGCGTTTCATTTGATTTTATATAGTTATTCTTGTATTTCATTTGATTAAGTTCGTTGCCCCACAGCTGCCACCGAGAGCAATACGCCCAAAACCACACCCAGAAATGCGGCAAAAAGCACCTGCCACTGTGGGGGTAACAAAAAGGTAAGGGTATGGGCCGGAATCCAAAAGAGGGGGATTGTTTTTTTAAAGACAAATCCCCACTGCTTCTTCCAATTGATTCCGCCCAACAACGCTCCAAAGCAAAGCGGACTAATCAGCGCTTTGGCAGAGCCTCCGTTTTGCAAAATATGGGCATCGGTTATTTTGTGGCAGGTCATAAATACAGGGGCAAAGGTGGCGTTCATCCAAACGCTTATAGAGAATGCTCCCAGCAGTTTGAGGCCGCTAAAACCTCCGGACATGGCCGCTGCCACGCCCGAAATACCCAAACTTTCCATAAACATTGGCGCGCCAACGGCATACAACTTCATGGCTCCGGCAATCCAAAGGCCTAAAATCCCCCACACCACAGCCCGCGGAAAAAGACCAAAACCCGATTGGTTGTAGCTCCCTTTTTGCAGCCGCAGGCCCAAAGACTCTCCGGCAGTGGCCAATACGGCAAATTTACAGAAAGCCAAGATGTATGGATGCGCACGGTTGGCCTCCTCGTAGCAACGGTAAAGCTCCGGAAAGAGGAAAAAAGGTGCAAAGAGCGCGACAGCGCCTGCCAAGAAAAACAAATCGTCCTTTTTCATACCACAGTGGTAAAAGGTTTATTTAATGACTGTAAACGGAGTTACAGAGGGAATATCTACAAAGGTATGCTGCCCTGTTCTTATGTTCAATTGCGGCGGGTTTGCAGGTGTCATGGTGTATCTGTAATCTGTAGAGTAAACCATGACGGCCAATTTATCGCCTGCGCGAAACTCCCAGTCCATAGCCTCAAACGAGAACACATATGTGTTGAATTGTCCGGACGCGGGCGCCGTACTTTGGTAGTAATATGCGGGGATATAATTGGTTGCGGACGCTTCCATGTATGTTCTGCCGCGAATACCCGGCAGGCCGCGGGCCGCCCAGTCGGCAACAAGGTCTATTTGGTTCGGGTTCTGTATATCGGCGTGGCCGTTTGTAATTTTTTTGTAGTTTATCCAATAATTGTTTCCGCTTGGCGCAACAGGCGCAGAAGGCGTTACAACATTAAATCGGGCAACGCCGTTGTGGGCCGCTATATGTCTGACAGAATCCGTACTAATACTTGCGCCGCCGCCGGTGGGACCGGTTCCAAAGCTGCGTCCCGTATTTCCTCCACCGGGTATTTCAACAAGGGCTGCCGTAATATTGCCCCACGGCACATTGGAGGCGACTTCAATACTTGCCACTACGGTTCCACTAACCCTTACATTTTCCTTGATTTCAACAACAAAGGCAAGTCGTTCGGCGCTTGGAGCATCCAAATTACTGACATTAAACAGCGCAGATTCCCAGTCCCTTAAAATGGGAGCGCGCTCGCCGTCCGGTCGAATCGCAATACCGGTCGAATCGGTGTTCCAACCCGCTTCCCAAAAGTTTTTGCCGTCTTGAATCTTAAATTCGCGAACCGGAGGTACCGTAAAACTGAGGGTGCCCGCCGCGCTGGTTGCAGGAGTCGCCGAAGGAGCAAGATAATACCTTCTGTGTACGGAGCCGGGGACAGGCCATGTTTCAAATGACTCGTATGCGCCTGTAATGCTGGATTGAATCTGCACATTCGGCATTTCATTAACTACATTATTTTCAATTCCATAAAGAAAATGGTCAAGCCACAGATGCGCCCAATCAAAGACCGCATCATGTGTCATAAATGACGTATGACCGCCCCGATTAAGCACCATCTTTATGGGAGCGTCAGAAAGTTCGGTAACGGCTCGATAAAACGCATCAAACTGTCTGGGCATAACATTAAAATCATTAAAACCGTGTTTAACGATTATGCCCGCGGTTATTCTGTTGGCGGTAGACAGATAGTTCCGGTCATCCCAAAAACGGTTGTAATTGCCCGATACGAAATCCGCGCCGCTTCTCATATTGGCCCAATGGGCCGCTTCGCGCTGTCTAATATTCACGCCTTCATTGCCAAAAACCGGGTCGCCGGCCGGCGCGTGAAAGCGCATGAGCGACGGAACTTGTCTTTCTATGGCATTGAGGGTTGGGGCGCTGGTTGTCGAAATGCGCGAGAAGCACAATCGGGCAAGTTCAAACGATTCTTCTCCCGGGAAACCGGCATGCCAAGCATTATTCCTGCCCGGGTACACAACCGAACCGTTTCCGCGGGTATAGTAGTACCAATTAGAGATAGCGGCTATGGGGATGATGGCTTTAAGCCCTTTAACGCCGGTAGCGGCGGCGGCTATCGGCAATGTTCCGTTATAGGAAGTGCCACTCATAACCACATTGCCGTTTGACCACGAAGTAGCGTCAACCTCATGCGTAGCGTCTTGACTGGTAAAGCCGCGCGCTTCGCCGTTAAGCCATTTGATAACGGCTATGGCGGCAAGCGTTTCGCACACATCGCCGGACGAAGTAAAACCGTCCGAAAATACGTTGCCCACAGAATTAGCTGCGACCACGGCGTATCCGCGGACAAACATGTACTGGGCAAAGACGCCTCCAATATTGCTGTGTCCTCCGGCAATCGAAATGGCCGGAAGCGCGGGTGAAACGCCGGCTTCCTCCGGCACCCTCGGTATTGTATGATTGACAACTACGGGGTTGCCTCGCGTTACCATGTTTCCGGAGGGTACGGCAGGTCTGGCTGCCGGTATTCCCAACGACAGGTTTGCCGCCGGACTCCATGGCCAATCAGCGGCGCGTGGTTTAACACTTTCAATATTAGACGCATATGTAAATCGAGACGTATTCGGATTTGCCGCCATGGGCGTGGTAATATCAATAACTTCGAGGGGAATTGTACCATCTCTATAAGGGCTTACCTCAAGGAAAACAGGAAGTTTCAAGTCTGCATATCTTTCCGACTCAACCGGACGGCGAATGGTCGCCCTAATTAAATCACGCCTCCCGTCCCCGTCTGTGTCAATCGGCAGTTCGATAAATACTTCCTCCACGATATTGAAGTCATTATTTTTGTCAGCTCTGGGAGTCCACGATAGAGAACCGCGGGTAGGCGTCTCAAGGTCATGCGTTTCGTTCTCGGTCCACTGGAAAGCAGGAGCAGTCCTAAGCGTTTTTGAACACCATAACGATGGAAACAGTTCTACGTTCCTCCGGAAACTTGAATCAGCTTGCAGTGAAGCGCTCGTTTCACTTACCAAACCGGATGCCGGCATACTTACAAGTACTGC
>WRBG01000093.1 GCA_009784635.1 Bacteroidales bacterium
AAATAAAATGTTGTAATTGCCTCGTTTTAACGGTCGTCTGTATTGGTTTGTGCCGATTTGTATAATATTGGCGATTTGTGTTGTCAAAAGCAATTCATTATAAACGGAATAACCTGTGAGATAACCGATTAATTTTCCGTCTTTTTCGATAAAATCTTTTACGATTTGATAGAAGACGGTAATAACTCCCCAAACTCGGTAACTTCTGGCTTATAGAATTTACCTTTGGAAAGTTTGGCGATTTTTCCTTTTGCCACAAAGTTATTCAAAGTTTTCACAATAGTGTCTTTTCGTTCCACTTCAATATCAAAATCGGTGTAGGAAAAAACCCGTCCATTCTGTATTTTTGCTATTTGGGATTCTATGTTATCAACTATTTTCATTCTGCAAAGATATTATTTTTCTTGTTTTCTACGCAAAAAACTTGAATATTTTTCTACCTCCTCACCCGGCCGGTTTGTCGGATAATCTGTCCGTCTCTGCATAGGCCCTCTATGATTACCGTGTAGGACCCGGGCTCGTCTGCGGTGTAAAATTCAAACGATGCCTCGCCCAAGCTGTTGGTCTGTACGACGGGTTGCCAGTGGATGGTGGTGCGTAGGTCGGGCTTAGGGCTGTTGCGCAGCGCGGCGGTCTCGTATTTGGGTGCATAAAATTCTGCCGGAGGTTGAAAGCCTAAGGGCAAGAGGGTTTTGATATGAAAAGGCTCAGAGGCAATGCGGCCGGTAATCTCTTTTTTGGTATGGATAACAATCACTCCATTGGAACCCCGTCCACCAAAAATGGAAGCCTCCGCTCCTTTTAACACATCTATTTGGGCAATATTATTGATACTGACCATATCTATATTACTGACTACTATGTCGTCAACAACCATCAGAGGACTGTTATCCCCGAAAAAAGTACCCGTACCGCGTATCAGAACAGATGTTCCAAACTCGCCCCTGTGTACCAGTACCCCCGGTATGCGGGTAAGGTGGTCGTATACATCTAAACCCGGAAACCTTTCTATATCCTCCTCAGTAATGGAACGTACTGGTTCCGAATAAAACACTGATTTTACCGGAGGTTTTCTCTCTGCAACCACCACCGCCGCGGACAACAGCGTCGCCCTCATGCCTCCCTCGTCGGTGTATTGCTGCTCGGCCCTGTGGGCGTATTGGGCAAACCGGCTTTTGTCCGGCGCAAACGGGGGAACAACAGACAGCGTACGCAAAGGAAACGTCTCAGCGTCCAAAAGTAAATCCATACGTGTTACGCCCCTTCTGGGCTCTGCGCTGACCATAAAACGGGTGCTGTCGGGCAACTCGCCCAAGGGCAGGTAAAAACGACCCTCCCTGTTGGTGCGGACGCTGTTGAAATAACCGGCCGGAAAGGATATGACATTGACCTCCACATCTTCAATAGGCCGACCCATCAACACATTTTTGACGGTCCCGGAAATTTCGGAACCCACCTCAAGAGGCGATGCGGGAAAAGAAAAGCGGCCCTGCGCCAGCTCTGCCATGGAATAACGCCTCCAACCTTGCGTACACATCAGCAAATCCAAAGCATATGCCGATTGGGGCGTATCCCGAAAATAATATGCAGGATTTTCTATATGTCCCCGCAAATCGGAAGTCAGCAGCAATTGGGTCAAAATGTTGGAAGTGGAATCCGGCGCGACTTCCCTGTCGGAGGTTACGGATACCGAAAAACTGCCGGCTAAGGGGTGGCCGTCCGGGTCGGTCAAGACGACCGTGCTTTTGACTAATGAGCGCCGGGCGTATTCTTCCTTATCGGGCCGGTAAGCTACCTGCGCCCGGTCTTGATTGTTGATGAAAAACAGCCTTTCGCTGACCGGATTTAATCCGGCGTCAAACAGCACAACATGCAATACGCCGGAGGGAAATACATCTTTATGGATGGCAACAAGATTCCTTTCGTGGTCCCACGGCTCAATAAGGTGTACCATGCCGCGGGTATGGGCCATCAGGTAGAGTTCATTGTGTTGATGGATGCCCGCCGGTTTTAGCGCAGATATATAAAGCACATCCCTCGACTGATGGATAGAAAGCGCGTATCCGTGGCCAATGGCGGCCGGCAATTCAAAACGCTTGGATTGACCTTGGGCGTTCTCGCAAATGGCGTAATAGGTTTTTCCCTGCTCGGCGGACAGCAAAAAATGCCCCATACCTACATGCTCCGACTTAATCTCCTCTATCATGACTCCGGACTGGTCGTATATCCTGCCGATGATGTCTGTGGGCTGGCCATCGGACTTTAGGGCTTTGAATACCACCCTGCAAGGCGTTCCCAACATCAGCGAACCGCCTTCGGGATAAAAACCAACATCAAAATCGTTGTCAGAAGCGGGAATCTGTATGAATTGGCGGTAAAGCATGGCGGATGTCCTTACTTCTAAAAGCAGGGCTCTTGGGCGCGAAGTGGCCGGCAAATCAAAATTAATGGTACTTGTACCGTCCGATTCTACCCTAAGGTTCATGGGCTTGCCATCGTTTACGCTCACTGTCGCCGAATGGGGAATCCACGGAGCAGAGGTGTGTACGTCAGAAAATCGAAAGGTAGCATGTATCCTTTGGGCCGACTCAAAGAAAAAACGAGTCTCGGTGTGGACATTCCGGGCATGCGGCTCTCCAATATGGATGGCTTTGGTAAAAAAATACGCCTCGTCTTGACTGCGCATGAAAGTGGTGTAGGCGCGAAGGCTGTAATTGCCTTGAGGAACATCGTTGGGAATAAGCAGATGACCATAAAAAGCCTCCTCATCCGGACGTATCTTCACGCGGACTATCACTGAGTCTAATGGATTTATCAACTCTACATACACATAACGGCTGGCCGATGCGGGAACATGGGTTATCGCATCAACCAAATAGGCCCTAAACCATATCTTCTCGCCGGAAATATAGTATGGCTTATCGGTATGTACATAGATTTTTTCTTGAGGAAAAATGTTTAACTGACTGTAAAACAAGGATGCCAAACTATCCGGTATATGGCGGCGCTCTGCAACGCTTTGCGCTTGAAGCAAAGTGAATACGCTGCAAAAAATGACGCCAAGGACGAGTCGTTTCATATTATATATTTTTTGACAAAAATAATTTATTTTTTCAATAAATATTGCCCATATTGATTCTTGGCCATGGGCGCGGCTACCTCCAGCAACTTTTCTTTGGAAATCCAGCCTTTATCGTAAGCAATCTCTTCTATGCAGGCAACTTTAAGTCCTTGACGTTTTTCAATGGTTTCTATAAAGTTAGAAGCTTCGCTTAGGGAATCAAAAGTACCGGTGTCGAGCCAGCTGAAGCCTCGACCCAAAAGTTGCACGTGCAGCAGGCCTTGGTCTAAATAGATTCGGTTCAAGTCGGTAATCTCTAATTCTCCTCGCCCGGAGGGTTTTACGGTTTTTGCCTTATCCGCCGCTCCGGACGGATAGAAATAGAGTCCCGTTACCGCATAGCCGGATTGGGGCTGAGTCGGCTTTTCTTCCAAAGAGACCGCCCGCCCGTCCGAATCAAAACCCACCACGCCGTAACGCTCCGGGTCGCTGACCCTATAACCAAAAACGGTGGCTTTTCCCTCCTGTTCCGCGGCCGCTACAGCCGTCAGAAGCATGTCGCTGAAACGATGTCCGTAGAATATATTGTCTCCAAGTATGAGGCAAGCGGCATCTCCGCCTATAAAAGCGTCTCCAATAATCAGGGCCTGAGCTAATCCGTCCGGAGAGGGCTGCTCTGCGTATTGCATACCTACTCCAAAATCGGAACCGTCTCCCAAAAGCCTCCGGAATCCGGGCAGGTCTGTGGGGGTAGAAATCAACAAAATCTCCCGAATACCCGCCAGCATCAATACAGACAGGGGGTAATACACCATCGGCTTGTCATAAATGGGCAATAATTGCTTGGATACCCCTTTGGTGATAGGATACAGGCGCGTACCGCTGCCTCCGGCCAAAATAATTCCTTTCATAAAACAAATGCTATAAGTTGCAAAAATAGTAAAAACACATCAAATATAGCACAAATCCAAGAGAATGGCAAGGTTTTTGTATCTTTGCACGATTATTGTGTACATGAAGCCTCTTTTTTTATCGGCACGACGACTGTGGATTGTTGTCTTTTTGGGCGTTTTCGCTTTGGCTGCGGCTAAACCCGGTCCATTCGGAGATGACCTAAGAATGACTGCGTTGACTCAAGATACCCTAAGAAGAATCATGCAGGACACGCTTAGGCCCGGACAAGATTCGCTGATGCTGACCGGACGGGATTCGCTCATGCTGGCCGGACGGGATTCACTGATATTGGCCGGACAGGACTCGCTGATGCTGACCGACTCAATTATATCCCTATCTCAAAGGGAATTGCGCAGAGTCGCCAGAGATTCGATAAGGGCCGTCCGCGATTCAATTCGCAGTCAGCCCCGGATGATGGAGAGCTTTTACTTTCCCGATTCCCTCTATTTTAAGCGCATTTTGGTCTGGACCCATGACCGCTATATCAACAGCGCGCAAATGAGTACATTAGATACGCTCATGAACAGCACCATATACGACCACGCCTTTTTCAAAGAAGACGTGGGCGCCACCTATTTAGGAGTCGCAGGCTCGGCCACACTCTACCACAACTACTTCAAGCGACCGCGGGTGCAACGGTTTGACGCTTACAGTCCCTATATCGGAGAGAGCTTTACTCCGGAAAGTCTGCCCTTCTACAATACCAAATCCCCCTATACCGAGCTGGCTTATTACGGAACCTTCTTTGCCAACAAGCAGAAAGAAGAAACCAACATCAAAATCCTGCACACCCAAAACCTCTCTCCCGAACTTAATTTCAGCACAAGCTACAAACGCTTTGGAGGGAATGGTATGTTGGTGAACGAGGCTACCAAAACCCGCACCTTTACGACAGCCCTCAACTATATTGGCCGGCAATACATCATGCACGGGGGCTACATACACAATCAAGTACACCAAAACAACAACGGCGGGGTTGCAGACGAATTTTGGATTCGGGATACCATCGTGGACGTGCGTACCGTGCCCGTTTACCTCCAAAATTCCAATTCAAGCCTCAAAAAAAATACCTTCTTTATTACCCAAATGTACGGTATTCCCATCCGGCTCTTTAAAAGCGATACCTTGAATGTGGGAGAAGGCACCATGATGTTCTTGGGACATTCCGGAACTTTTGCCACTTATTCCCGTTTTTATCGAGACGAAATCGCCGTGAACAACGCCGCAGCCAGAGCATTTTACAACGACAATTTTTACTATAGTCCCACTTCCAGTCAAGATTCTATCCGTACACAAGTCATAGACAACCGCTTTTTTATCCGGCTACAGCCATGGTCAAGAAACGCGATTGTATCTAAATTAGACGGAGGCATAGGCTACGAATTTTTGTCGAATTATGCCTTTAGCCCCGAATATTACTTGACCGGAGCCAAAAACCAACTACAGAACAACGCCTATTTTTATGCAGGCGCTTCGGGTCTTTTCAAAAATTATTTTGCGTGGAACGCCTTGGGCAGGGTTGATTTGACCGGTTATTATCAAGGCGACCTAAGCATAAACGGAAGCGTCCGGTTCTCGGCCTACCCCTTGGAGCAAGGCATCCATCTGACCGGAAATCTAAAAATGGAACACCGTACCCCCGATTGGCATACTCGGTATTACTTTGGCAACCACCGCCGTTGGGACGAATCCTTCGACAAAATTTTAGAAAATAAAATCAGCGCCAATTTGGAAATCCCCAAGTGGAAATTGGAAGCCTTTTTTGGTTATGCCATGCTGACCAACAACATTCATTATAACCTTGAAGGCATCCCCCAACAGTCGTCCGAAATGCTCAGTATTATGAGCGCTTATCTAAAAAAAGACTTCCACCTATGGATGCTCCGTTTTGACCACAGGATATTGGCTCAATTTTCTTCCAATCAAGAAATCATGCCCCTCCCCTTGGTCAGCGCCAATCTGCGCTATTACTTCCAGTTCCGGATTATCCCCAACGCGCTTACCGCCCAGATAGGCGCCGACCTTACTTTCAACACCAAATACTACGCCCCCGCCTACGACCCCGATACGGGAAACTTTAGGATTCAGAACCAAAGAGAGATAGGGAACAATCCCTATATAGACGCGTTTGCTAATCTTACGTGGAAACGCGCCACCATTTTTGTAAAATACATCAATGCAGCCATGCCTTGGCCCAGCGGCGATTATTTTTCTGCACTGGGTTACATACGTCCCCAAAAATCCATTAAATTTGGCGTTACTTGGCCGTTTTATATACACGCCTCCAACCAAGCATTATGAACAAACATATAGCACTCAAATCAGGAATCTTGGTGTTCACCTTAGTGTTCTTGATGATGAGCAGTCAAGGGCGTTTGCCCCACGAGAAAATCAATTATTTCCCCCTAAGCGGAGACACCCTCTCTTGCTTGATTTTGCCGAACAACGTACTCGGCAAAAATCGGTATTCCATTGGCTATCACTACCAAATCCTAAAGGAATTTGCCAAAGCCCAGCAATGCGCCCTGCGCTTGATACCCTTAGCCGACTCGGTTTCCCCTTGGGAAGCCATGCTTGCTCAGAATGTCCACGTAATGATTACGAATACCGAATACGATTCCGTGCCCGAAATCCTCAAAGGCCGCTTTATTGCCGGCCCTTCCTTGAACAATTTTGAGCATACATGGGTGCTGCTTCAAGAAGACTTTGACGTGATGAAGGCCATGTACACATGGTTTAACTCCTTTAAACATACTGAACAATACGCCGGTATCGCATCCAAATTTAACCGTTCCCAAAGGCCCCGTTCCCCCTCTCATTTTGCCCGCGAACTGTCGCCTTACGACGATTTAATCAAAAAATACAGCAAGGAAATCGGCTGGGACTGGAGGCTGCTGGCTGCCCTAATCCATCAAGAGTCCAACTTTAGGATGCATGTATCTTCCTCAAAAGGAGCCATTGGATTGATGCAGGTCAAAGAAGTCGTGGCCCAAAGATATGGAGTAGACCCCATCTTTTTGTACGACCCCGAACAAAATATCAAAGCGGGCAGCATGATGCTCAAAGATTTGCATAGAACGCTCCGCGACAGCACAATGGGAGAAGATGAGCTGATAAAATTTATATTGGCTGCTTACAACGCCGGCCCCGGACGCATAGAGGATTGCCGGAATTTTGCCCTTTCCCAAGGAAAAGACCCCAACAATTGGGAGGAGGTATCCGGCATATTTCCCCTAATGAGCAAGAAAGAACACTATCAAGGCGAACACATTAAAATCGGGCCCTTTAGAGGAAACGAAACCATTGCTTATGTTTCGGGCGTATTAGAGCGCTACCAACTGTACCGCACCTTCACGGATTAGTGAAAAAATCACAATAAATTGCGATTTCACATTATTTTTCAAAATAAAACGCTACCTTTGCAGCAGAAATCGCCATATAATGTTAGTCGCAGATATTGGAAATAGCATAAAAATGCGCCGAAAAGAGTTGCAAATTACCCAACCCCATTTGGCAGAATTGGCGCAAATCAGCACAAATACCTTGTACAAGTTAGAGCGCGGGCAAGGCAATCCGTCTTTA
>WRBG01000094.1 GCA_009784635.1 Bacteroidales bacterium
AATCGGCATGTCCAGAGAAACTACTGCCGTGGCCGCCATCAACCCATGGATATTTGCCCTTGGCCTCTACCTTATTGTTTGCGGGGCGCTGGCTCTTAAACTGGGACTTCAACTTTACGCTTAGATAGTTTAGTTACTCCCTTGGGAGTGCAGTATGCTGCGCTCCTCGGGGGTATACAGCAGACGCTCCAAAACCGGCGTAAGTTGCTTCCTAAACAATAAAGCCATCATTGCCAATATAACCAACCACAACAGTACGCCCAAAAGGGCATAGGCCAATCCGGAGATTTTTCTTTGGCTTCTTGCCGCGCTTCTTGTTGCGTGCAACTTTTCTACCGGCGCCACTGCGCCTAACGGTTTAACCGCTAAATCGGGCAATCCAAAAGCCTGTGAATCTATCGAGCAGTCCGGAGATTGGTAAAAAGCTACCTGCTCTTTATCGTCTGATTTCATAGTGCCAAAGCCGGGGATTTCAAAAACGCCCGACTTTCTGAACTGTATTTTTACCACGACCACAAATTGGGCGATTTCTCGCCTTGCCTGCTCCAAACACAAACTGAGGTTTCGGGAAGCCGCCGCCTCGTCTTCGGGCTTGGGCATAGACTTGTTTAATTCGGCTGCATAGGCCTGCTCTAACCATTCATCGTTCCAGCTTTCCTTAACGGAAAAAAGGACTGCCCGACCCGGAGCCTTTATTAATCGCCCCTTTTTTACCAGCCTTGGCGGTTGTTCCACGGCCACAAAACTGCCCATACCGGGCAGGCATACCCGATTGTGCTGGGACAAAAGTTCGGGAATCAGCCGTGCAAACATTGAAACATCCATCTTGCAAAGGTACAAAAAACCCAAACATCCCCATATCCCATGAGTCGATTTTTATCTCTTTGTGCATCATTTGGAAATTTTCATGTACTTTTGCTTGGCAAAAATGAACACCATGAATAAAAAAACCCTGATTGACCTTTTTGAAGAATCGGTGCAAAGTTTCCCCAACAACGTATTCCTCATGGAAAAAGAGGGAAGCGAATGGAAAAACACCACCTTTCTTCAAACCCGGGAAACGGTCTATGCTTGGGGCGCCGGATTACAGGCGCTCGGCGTGCAAAAAGGAGCGCATATCGCACTTTTGTCCGAAGGACGCAATGCTTGGATTACGGGCGAGCTGGCTATTTTTTATGCAGGAGCAATCAATGTGCCTCTGTCCATTAAGTTAGAGGAGAGCAACGATTTGCTGTTCCGCCTGCAACATTCCGACACCCGGTACATGCTGGTATCGGCCAATCAACTCCATAAAATCCGAAAAATAAAAGACCAACTTCCCGACATCCTTTATTTTATCATTCTGAATGATTTGCCCGAATATCAAGACCGGGAACTGTCCATGAGTCAAGTCGCCCGTATGGGGACAGAGCGTTTAACCCAAGCCAAAGAGGAATTTTTGAGCGTTGGACAATCCATCCAAAACGATGACCCGGCTACCATTACCTATACTTCGGGCACCACGGCAGACCCCAAGGGAGTAATCTTGACCCACCGAAACTACACCGCCAACGTGGAACAGTCGCTTACCTTGATGGATATTCCCCCCACACATCGGACGCTCATCATTTTACCCTTAGACCATTGCTTTGCGCACGTCGTTGGTTTCTACATCTTTATGTCTCGCGGAGCCTCGGTAGCTACCGTACAAACCGGAAAGACCCCCACGGAGACCTTGAAGAATATCCCCATCAATATTAAAGAAATCAAGCCCAATATCCTCTTGTCTGTGCCCGCGCTGGCCAAGAATTTCAGAAAATCAATCGAGATGGGTGTTAGGGCCAAAGGCCCCATGGCCGAAAAACTCTTTCAATTAGGACTTAAAGTCGCCTACGCCTACAATGGAGACGGATGGCATAAAGGAAAAGGATGGCGTTGCCTGCTCCGGCCCCTCTTGCCGCTGTTTGACAAACTGCTCTTTGCCAAGGTGCGGTTGGCACTGGGGGGGGCATTGGAGTATATGGTTGGAGGAGGCGCCCTGTTAGATAAGGAGATGCAGGATTTCTACTACGCCATTGGAATGCCCATGTATCAAGGCTACGGCCTGTCGGAAGCCACTCCGGTAATTTCTTCAAATACGCCTGTAAAGCACAAGTTCGGCACTTCGGGCGTCATTGTAAAACCTTTGGAACTTTTGATTAAAGACGCCGAAGGGCGCAGGTTGCCTCAAGGAGCGCAGGGAGAGATTGTGGTACGCGGGGAGAACGTCATGGCGGGGTATTGGAAGAACGAAGCGGCGACCCAAGAGGCTTTGCGAGACGGCTATCTCTATACCGGAGACTTGGGTTATATAGACAAAGACGGTCTGTTAGTCGTTTTGGGCCGATTTAAAAGTTTGCTGATTGCAAGCGATGGGGAAAAATACAGCCCCGAAGGCATCGAAGAAACACTCAACGCCTCGCCTTACATCCAGCAAATCATTCTGTATAATAACCAAAGTCCCTATACTACCGCACTCATTGTACCCAATAAAGAGAACCTCAAACAGAAACTCGCCCATGAAAACTGGGGCAGCGAAGATTGTGCCAAAAAAGCAATCAACTTGATTAGAGACTCCATTGATGCCTACCGAGGCCGCGGCCACCATGCCGGCACCTTTCCCGAACGCTGGCTGCCCAGCGCCTTTGCCCTGCTCCCCGAAGCCTTTACCGAACAAAACGGTATGGTTAACAGCACCATGAAAATTGTTAGGGGAAAGGTGGAAAAACACTATGCCGACCGAATAGAACACCTGTATACCCCCGAAGGGAAAAACATGTATAACGAACTCAATTTAGTAACCTTAATTTAACAACTATGCGTATGCGTAAAATCTTTTTTTCTATCCTTGCCGTTGCAGGCTCTTTTACCCTGCTTCATGCCGAAGGATATCAGTTAAACCTAAACAGCGTCAAGCAGGCAGGTATGGGTAATACCGGCGTAGCCCTCAAATTGGGCGCCGAAAGTATGATTTACAATCCTGCCGGACTATCTTTTATGAACGGTGGCTTAGACCTCTCCGCAGGGCTTACCGCTATTCGTTCTCATGTAAAATATACAAACGGAAGTTATCAAGCCGAGACGGATAATCCTTTAGGCACCCCCCTCTTTGTCTATGCCGGTTTCAAGATTACCAGAAACTTAGCGGCAGGCGTATCGCTGAATAATCCTGCCGGTAACTCAATCTACTGGCCGGACGACTGGAACGGCGCGACTATTGTACAAAATTCATCTCTACAGGCCTTTTGTCTTCAACCTTCTCTCTCTTTCAAGTTTTTAGACGACAAGTTGAGTGTAGGAGCCGGCGCCATGATTATGTGGGGAAATTTTAGCAACTCCAAAGCGCTGATGCCTAAAAATCCCGCCTTTGGGGATGTATATCCGGTGTCAGCCAAACTTTATGGCGATGCCAAAATCAACTACGGCTTTAACCTAGGTTTGCTCTTTGCTCCTGTTCCGCAACTAAGCATTGGACTTAGCTATCGTTCCAAAGTTGATTTAAAAGTAGACGAAGGCCATACCGATTTTAACTTTGCCAGTCCGCAAATTGAGCAGGCGATTATTGGCGCGCTTCCTCCTTTATACAATAGTCTTTTTTCTGCCTCCATGCCCATTCCCTCCAACATCAACTTTGGCGTGTCGTATCAACCCGGCGAGACATTCTTGATAACGGCCGAATTACAACGGGTTGGCTGGGGCGTGTTTGACGAATTAGTCATCACTTACGACGAAAAAATCCCCCAAGCGATGCAGCCCGCGCCCGTGCCCAAAAAATTCACCAACACCATGATTTACCGTATTGGCGGACAGTGGACAGCCTATCCCAAGTTTGATGTTCGCTTAGGTTTCTACTACGACGAGACGCCTGTATGTAAAGATTTATATTACAGTCCGGAGACGCCCGGTTCCAGCAAGACGGCCTTTACCTGCGGTTACAGTTGGCGCGCCTTTACCGGCTTTTCGCTTGACTTTGCCTTTACCTACTCCCGCGGGCCCAAAACCACCGGATACTTTACCGCTGCTCCTTATAGCGCTTCTGCTCCCTTTACCGGAGAGTATAAGGTGCATGCGTTTCTACCTGCCTTAGGATTAAGCTACACGTTTTAGTTTATTCTTTGACCGTTCACAGAGGCGCCCGAACTGACTTTAGAATCAAGCAGTCTTGGGTTGCCTTTGTGGTTAAGTTTGGATTGTCCCGACATCCGGACGGATAAAGTTTCGGTAACATGTACGTCTGCTTTGCTCACTCCGCTGGCAGAAAAGTCCAAATTTTTTATGACGAATGAACCGGCGGCTACCGAAGTTACTCCGGAAATATCCATGGCTACCTCATGGGCCGTTCCCTGCATCTCTAATTTGGAAGACCCGGATGCTTTTATGCTGACCCGTTCCGATTCAAGATTGTAGTTGGATTGAGAAGTCCCGCTCAAGTCAATTTTGGCTTGTTTGGCGGTTCCCGAAAGGTCAAGTTTGCTGGCGCCGCTGATGTTCATGTTGGCCTCATTGGTTTGTATGCGCAGTCCGGAGACCTTGGAAACTCCGGAAAGTTCAAGCCGGAAGCGCGAAGGCGTAAACAGGTCGGAGGTGGTAAGCGCACAAACGCCCGAAAGCTCCAAAGAGTGCAGCTCGCCAATGGTAATATAGGCCTTGAGGGTGGCGTTGTTGCTGAGCCTCATTCGGGCGGGCAGTTGGGTATATAGCCTTAACACGCCGGACCTTACTTCCACCCTAATGTACTCCATGTATCTGGATTCGGCTTCTACGACCACAGAAGGAGTCGGGCCTTTTTTAAGTTCAATCACAAAGACTCCGGAAGCCTCTATTCCCGTAAAGTCTCGAATGTCATTGATTTCTTTGACCAATGTTTGGGCAGACAAGTTGCCTGCAAGGGCGCAGATAAGCGCCAGTGAAAAAATTCGTTTCATGATAATTAATTATTGATTTTTAGTTATTTGTATATTCTGCAATCAGCAACACCATCTGCTCCATACCGGCTATACAGTGGGCGTAATAATCTTCAAGTACCCTGCGGCGTTGGGCCGGAGATATTTCCAAAGGGAGCCATTCTGCACATCTGTCCAAATCTTCTGTAAACAATTGCACCGCGTATTCTATTTGCTCCACATATACAGGCGACAAAGTGGCCACATAATCGCCCACCTGTTGCCTAAGCACTTCTACCTCCTGCCTGTACCGCCGAAGCATTCGGGCCTCGACCGCGGATTCGCTAAAAGCAAGCTCCCTAAGTCCCCATCCGGATAGCCATACCAGCACAACGGCAGCGGCTGCGCCCAAAAAGCGCAGACGCAGACGTCTGCGCAGACGTCCGGCTTCCCATTTGGTAAAAAATCGTTCTTCATGCCCATGAGGCAAATCCTCCCCATCAAAAACCGCCCTGTTTGCGGCAATAAAATCCTCCAAATCTTTCATAACGGTATCTATTAATCGTTTCTAATCCATTTATCTTTCTCCAACAATAATGCCCTAAGCTTGGCGCGTCCGCGTACATATTGAGAACGCACGGTGGCAGCGCGGATGGAGAGCAGGCCGGCAATCTCATCAAAGTCGTAACCCTCAAATAAAAAAAGCGATAAAACAGCGCGATATCCGGGTGCAAGCAACCGCATCGCCTCCTTAATCCGGCGAACCCGGGCCGCCGTATCCAAATCTTCGCACAGGCCTTGCCCCTCATGCTCCTCTGCTTCCTCCCCTAAGTCCTCAAAAAGTACGGTATGCTTTTTTCTCAAGCGGTCAATAGACTTGGAAGCAGCCACTTTAAAAAGCCAACTCTTTTTTTGCTCCTCCGAATCAAATCTTCCCGAAAAGGAAAAATAATGCAGCAGTACGTCGTGCATGGCCTCCTCCGCTTCCTCCGCATTGGCCAATATACGCAGACAAGCAGCGTAGAGGATGCGGCTATAACGCGCATATTCTTCTTGATAAATCATCTGCTATTATAACGCAAATTTTTTAAAATTGCTGCATGGAAAGAAGAAAACATGAGCGAATAAATGAAAAAAGTCGTACTTTTGTGCCGTCATTTTAACAGACAATCACCATGAGCATAATGAACGCACCAATGATTATTGAACAGGGAATTTTAAGCAGCGGCGTACTTCTTCAAGCAGGCGGAGCTATGGGGGCTTATAGCACGGGGCTTACATCAATCACTATGCCACAGGTCATTATGCTATTGCTTGGTTTGTTTTTTCTGTATCTGTCCATCGTAAAAAAATATGAACCCTTGCTGCTGCTGCCCTTGGCTTTTGGGATTATCATCGCCAATATTCCCGATGCCGGACTGTCGGCATACGACGACGGCCGCCTGCTGCATTTTCTGTATCAAGGAATCCTGCGCGTGATTTACCCGCCCATGATTTTCCTGTGTATAGGCGCCATGACCGACTTTGGACCGCTGATTGCCTCTCCAAGGACTGTGCTTATCGGGTTAGGCGGTCAGCTGGGCATTTTCATCGCCTTTGGCGGGGCCTTGCTTTTAGGAAACTGGTTGGCTCCGATTATCCCCGGATTTGACGGATTCGGTCTTAACGAAGCGGCCTCCATCGCCATTATTGGAAGTTCGGACGGCCCAACCTCCATATTCGCCGCCAGCCGTATGGCTCCGGACCTGCTGCCTACGGTGGCCATTGCCGCTTTTTCCTATATGGCGCTGGTGCCTTTCATCCAGCCGCCGATTATGAGGATGTTGACTACCGCTAAAGAGCGGGTGGTTGTCATGCCGCCAGCCAAGCATGTCACCCAAAAGCAGAAAATCATTTTCCCCATTGTGGTTACTATGGTTACCTTGCTGCTGGTTCCTGCCGCCGGAGCATTGGTCGGAATGTTGATGCTGGGTAATTTAATTCGGGAAAGCGGCGTAACGGGAAGATACCTCGATACCCTTCAAAATAGTCTGTTGAATATATTGACCTTGTTGGTTGCCGTTTCCATTGGTTCTTCCGCTACTGCCGACCGTTTCTTGACTCCCACCACGCTGATTGTCGTGTTCCTTGGATTGGTGGCGTTCGCGTCCGGAACCATTGGAGGCGTTTTGATTGCAAAATTTCTGTACAAAATCACCGGAGGGAAGGTCAATCCGCTGATTGGCAATTCGGGCGTATCTGCCATGCCGATGGCTGCGCGTATTTCCCAAAAGATGGGGCAAAAATACAACTCGCAAAACCATTTGTTGATGCACGCCATGGGGCCTATCGTTTCCAGTACCATAGCCTCCGCCATTGTAGCGGGCATTTTCATTGCCCTTTACAGCTAAGGAACCGCCTTGCAAACGGTGTTGTGTTTATAAATATTCGTTTTCATTACACTGGAACCGTACAAGCATCCACCAAGTACACAATAGAAACATAAGGGATATTCCCGTTGGTGCTCAAGCCTATTTCGCAGGTACGGCTGTTGGAATAACCGGTTTTGATTTGGGCTGCCTCTAATTGGGGACGGAGTTTGCGCAGGGCATAGGTATTCATTTCGGGATAGCTAAAGCCCCGGTCT
>WRBG01000095.1 GCA_009784635.1 Bacteroidales bacterium
TAATGCTTTGCGGGCGTCACCTGCAATTTTCCCGCCTTGTCGGGCTGTTTTTTGGTTTTCAACAAATCCTTTGGGATTTTGCGTGCGCACAATCGCCGTTGCAGATGCCTCGCCGAGCATTGAAAAAATCAGTTCAAGGTCGTTGAAGTGGTCGCGCAAATTTTGACTTTTCAAATCTTTTATTTGCTTGTATTCAGAGGGTGTGAGTCCAAAAGTTGCTTTTGAAATTTCAGCGGTAAGAATAGCGTATTCTACTTTTTCTTTTACGCCGTGATTTTTCCACTCTTCTGTCAATTCTTCTCTGATGGCAATGCTGCGCATACGCTTTTCAATCCAATCGTTAGGATAGCCTTTTAGTTTGTACAGTTCGCGAGTACGTTGCGTTGCGATTTCGGGATTTTCTATTTCCTCAATACGTTCGCTTCCCACTTGTGCCAGCCAGCGTTTAAACGGCTCTGCCTTAGGAGAAGGAATGGATTGGATAATGCGCAAAATTCCTTTCAAATCGGCACAATTCATTCGTTGTTTACCGCCGGTCGTTTCCACCACAAGGGTAGGTACAAATTGTACCCATCCTTTTGCAAGTTCTTCATCGCGACGTCGCAAGCGTTTGATATATTGTTTGGGGTCTTTGCTGTCAGTTAAAATTACAACAACGTCTTCTACAACAAAATACCATTTTTCCTCTGCTTCGCTCCAAGTTGTACGAACTTGACTGTTTTCAAAAAGTTTTATGTTACTCATTATTATTTTGTTTATCTCATTCTTACCCGCCGGTATTATTCCTTTTGGCCACCACTTTTTCAATGGCATGAATAAAAACATCAGAGGCAGCCAATTTTCCATTCATAAGACTTACGGTGGTAATCTCGCCTTTGAGGCAGAGTTTGTTGTCGGGAAGGCGGTAAATATCTTGATAAAAAATGTATTTCACTCCGGAATGTTCCACACGTATTTTAACCGTAAATAAATCACCGCTTCTTAGCGGTACTTTATACGACATATCGACACGGGCAACAAAAGCAGAAAATCCCTCTTTGTGAATTTCTACAATGTCAAGCCCCGCAGTCTTTAGAAACTCATGTCTGGCGTGTTCCAAATAACTCAGATATACACTGTTGTTGACAACTCCCGCAAAATCACATTCGTAGTCCCGCACCTTAAATGCCAACTCAAAATCGTATGTTTTATTCTTTATTTTGTTTGTCAAGTGCATTTCCGTTATTCTTGGTAAATTGATGGGCTATGATTGCTTGAAATTCAGTGATTAAGATAATTCGAGTTACACCGAAAGTTTTCAACATGAGTAAATCGTTATCACCGGTAAGCAAGTAGTTTACTCGTGCATCTTGGGCGAGCGAGAGCAAAAAATTGTCTTTCGCATCTCGACATAGCGTAACAGAAGAAACAATAGGGACGTATATGGCGTAACGTTCAATGATTTCAAACATTAACATCCAATCTTCAGTTGAAAAAAATTTCCGCAACTTGGGGCGGTCAGCAACATCAACCAACTCGGCAAGTAGTTCGTTGCAAAAAACCAATTCTAGCTCTCCGCTATCCAATAGTTTGTCTATGAAATCAAACCGTTTGGTCAGCAGAAAGCTAATCCAAAGGTTGGTATCAATTATAATCCTGCATTTTTGCGTCATACCGTTTTTGCCTTACCAATTCAACTTCTTTGGCAATTTCTTCGGGTAGAGGAACTTTAGCTTGATTACGGCGAAGTTTTGCCAGCATTTCCGATAATCCGGAGTTTGCCTTAATCTGAATAAGATTCATTTCTTCCAAATTAAGCAAAAGCGATTTCGCCTTTGGATTTATGATTTGTACACGTAACGCTTCCATGCTGCTTTCTGTTAAATAAATATCAGCAAATATACTATTTTTTTAAGATTATCAACTCTTTCCGCGTTATTTTCCTTAATTCGTACTGTATTTTAAATCATATATCGCCGTCAACCATTCTATTTCGTGGGTCATCTTTTCCTGTTTGGCCAAGTGTTCGGCGTGAAGCTCGCGCATCAGTTCGGTTACGCTCAGTGTTCCATTGGCTACTTTAGCTTCTGCCGCGCGGCGGATGTTCTCTCTAAGGGCAATAATCTCATCGTCATATTGCATGGCCTTGAGGAGGCGTTCTACTTGGGCGTCTTGTTGCTTGATTTCGAGATTTGTATGATAAAGAAAGACTTCGCGCATGATGTCTGTATTTTGCTGATTCAGCGTTAGTTTAAGTCGGTCGTTCTTATGGGTGTAGAGGGCGCCAAAGTTCCATACCATCCGAATACCCCCTATGTAAAAGGGAGAAAAATCCCTGTTGAGCATATTGAGACCGGGGCGACCGTATCCTCCCTGTACAAAGAGGCTGAACTTGGGCATATAGCCGGCGACTATGGCGCTCTTTTGGATTTCAAATAATTGGCTTTGAGCGTCAAACAGATTGATTTCGGGGCGATTTATCTGAGAGGATAGATGAATATTATGCGGATTGGGTTTCTCTAATGAGGTGGATTCGTCTATGGTCCGGCCAATCATGATTTCGAGCATTTCCATATAGGCTTTGCGGCCGTACAGGAGTTGTTGGTATTGCTGCCGCGCCATAAGTTGTTCTACGGCAACCGCATCCAAATCGGCTTGATTGGCGATTCCGTTTTGCGCAAAAGCCTCCACCATGGCATAACTGCGTTGGAGGTCGGCTTGCAGCGTCTGATTCTGATTTAACTGTGCGTCCCAGAGCAAAATGCCAAAAAAGAGTTGGTTTACCCTTTTTTCCAAGGCATACAAATCGACGTTTAGTTGCTCCTGCTCTACGGCCTCTCCCGCTTTGACCACCTCTTTTTGGGTGCGGACAAGGCCTCCGTCCCATAAAGATTGGGAAATATCCAAACCGGCAAAGTATTGGTCTTTGGTCAGACCATCTATGTGGATGCCGGGCAGTTGCAGGGGCAGGGCGGTGACATGAGATTGATAGGACGCCTTGGCCGAGAACAGCAATTGAGGCAAATGTCCCTTTCCGGCATTGGCAAGATTGTAGGCCGCTGTTTGCGCAATGATATCATAGCGATGGATTAATGGATAGTTGGCTTTGGCTAATTCCTGACAGCGTTCAATGCTAAGTTGGGCTTGCAAGGGGGCGCTAAAGCAAACAGCCGGCAGAAAAAGGAAAAAGTGAAAAATGCGCTTCATAGTTGTTTATTAATGAGGGTAATCAGTGTGATTTCGGATTTGCCTCCAATCCGCATGGGATAAAGGACATAGCCTACTCCTTCGTTTACATAAAGATAGCGTCCGTCATCCTTGTAAAGTCCCGACCAGTAGGGGTACATCCATTTTGCCGGAGACCACTTCCACGCCCCTATCTCTATTTTTGTCTGCATGGCGTGCGTATGTCCGCACAACAGCAGGTCAATCGGCTTAAAAGCAGGGGTGTGCCTCATGGTTTCCCACACAAGGGGGGTATGGCAAAGCATGATATTAAACCGAGTAGTGTCGAGCAGGCGGGTGGCAAGTTGGAGGTCAAAATTGGTGAGTGAGTCCGGGAAATGAGGGGGGAGGGGGGGATAGGGCAGGCCGCCAATAGCGATTGAATCAACCCCTCTGCGTATGTGCAGCGACTCATTTTGCAATACTTTCCAGCCCATTTCCTCTTGTCTAAGAACCACCAATCGGGTATTTTCCAAGGGTGTAAGGCCGATTTTGGCAACCCGCTTTCCAAAGTAAGGCCCCATGTCGTGGTTCCCCAACACGCCATATACTCCGTCCGGAGCATGGAGTTGAGACAATATCGCCTGTACCTCCGGAGTGATTTCGGCGGCGTACATGTTGACCAAATCTCCCGTATGAACCACCATATCGGGGCGCAAGCAGTTGAGTTGTTCCACAAATGCGCGTAAAAAGCGTTCTTGACGGCTCAGATTTCCCAAGTGCATATCGCTAAAGAGCGCCACCCTGTATCCGTTAAAAGCAGGAGGAATTTTTTCTGATTCAATGTTGATATACTTGACTTCAAAGCGCGTAGTATTGTAAAAAGCTCCTTTAAGCAAGACAAAAGCCGTATAGAGGGCAAAGGCAAGGCCCAGCCGTCTTGTCCACTTTCCAAGCCTTTTTCCCATACATTTCGATGCTCGGTGGAAGAGAAAGTACGCGCATTTGGGAATGGTATGGAGAAAGAAAAGCCACGCCAACCATAGAGGCAGGGGAGATACGGAGTGAGGCCCGTAAAAAGGCCAGCGAAAAACAAGGAAGATAAAGGCAAAGATAAACAGGTCAATCGTCAAGGTATATCCTATATAGAGCCGGTTTATCCACCGACTGTTTGCATGGCGTTTTGTTCGCTTGGATATGTGTTTATATATTTGATAATCAATAATAAGTGCGCATAAAGAAAGCGCTGCAATAAACAGTAGTCTCATGAGGCAAAGATATGAAAAAATTATCCTTTACCCTCCTTAACTCATACTGAGGTTTTGGCCGATAAAAATAAGGGCAGGCATGGATGAAACACATTGCCTGCCCATGGAAAAGCCTTTGGGCGTTGTCTCGTGTGGTTTATTGTACGATTCTCCTTTCGGAGTCGCCCGGGTTTACTTTAAATACTATCCACAGTTTATCGCCGACTATTTTTACAACACTGAGGTAGTCGAGTGCAATAGGGGTAACCGTGTTGCTCTCATTATAGAGTCCTCCGGTGTAGGGGCCGATTCCTCCGACAAAAGGATCGTCGTCAAAGGTTATAATCTCGAATGCACTGCCGTTATTTTGGGTAATGCGTCCGGATTTGAAATGAGCAGTCGCATTAGTTCCAAAGAGTTTTGCGACCCCAGCTTTTTCGGTAATGTAGATGTAGGGATGTTCTTTATTGATTTCTTTTGTCCCTGCTCCAAGATTTTCCCAGCGCGGCGTATCGTCCGACATAAAATCAAACAGAGGATCGTCTGATTGCGTGACTTTTATGGTCAATTTGTCGCCATTACTTGCCTGCAGGACGATGTCTCCGTAACGGACTTGGGGCTGATCGTTAGGATCTGCGGTGATGTCTAAAGTTTCAAGTCCCCCGGCGCCGAGGCTTGGGGATACATTAATCCATGAAGGCTTGGTTAGTACCGTCCATGACATGGAGCATACAACATCAATGGATTTGGTGCCGCCGAGGCCATCAAAAGCAATGGAAGTTTCACTGCCCATGAAAACATTGGGGAAACAGCAGTCCGAACCATCAATACAGCCGGAAAGTGTAAGGGACGAAAGCAGGATGCCAATGGCAAAAAGTCTGATATTTGCTATATTTTTCATAGTCGTGTCTAATTAATAACGTTAACATATTTCCATATCTTGAGGTTGCCGGCAGTATTTCTAGCCTCTATGAGGTAGACGCCTGTTGCGATGGGCGTAAACATAGGCGTAGTAGCAGGCGGAAGCGGTGCAAAGATGAGTTCTGTGCCATTGACACTGAATTTAATGAGTTCATTTTCCCAACCGTCAATAATGGTAAGGGGCAAGGTTTCACCAACATAGTATTCATTGTCAAGAATTTTAAAATACGGCACCAAGGGAGTGGCAAGGATAGGTTCCCAAACCGGTGATAGCGTCATGTCTTTTTCAATGTCGAATGTACTACCAATCAAATAGAAAGTAAAGTCTTGGTCTTCCCAGCCGATTAAGGTGTATCCCGCTCTGTCAAGGGTGTAGGCGCCTCTCACTTTTACGGTTGCACCGTAGGCGTAGGGACTGTATGGATCTGTCGGAGGTATGCCGCTGTCTTCGAGCCCATCAGCAATATAGAGCACTGAGTAGCATGGCGTCCATTGTGCTGTTAGGGTTAGATTTCTGGTAATGCTGATTGTTTGACCTCCTTGATATGAGGCGCCATACTGGTCTTTCCAGCCGGTAAATACGTGGTTAGTCGGTGGAGTAAGGCTACCGGCCCACAGAATCGTTAAATTTGCGCCAACAGGATAGGGACTGCCCGGATCTACTAATGTTTCAGTCGTACCGTTGTCGGGGACATAGGTTATGGCGCAGACCCAAACCGGATTCAAAGTTACATTGTCTGTAATCGAGAACGTTTCGCCATCCAGCCAAGTATTGGTGCCGTCTGTCCAGCCGCCAAAATCACAGAAATCTCTGAGAAGACTGTGAGGGCCGCCTACCGTTACCAATGCGCCATAAGTGTACAAAGTGGCATCAGTAGGCTGCGCTCCGGAAGATTTTCCTAAATCAGTGTACGTTACAGTATAATAATTCGTACTCCACTTTGCCGCGAGGGTGACATACTTATTTGCTACATGAGGCGGTGTTTGCCAAAAATTCCAATCCAGTATCCGGGTGCTTGTCGGGCTGCTGTTGTTGTAATACTGGCTGCCCCAAACCGGATCATCCGGATTACCGGGGTCGGCATCATTCAACAAAAAGTATCCCATGAACGTAAAGCCCGGTTTAACGGGCGCCATTACATTGACCGGTAGCTGAGGGTTAGCGTCGCCTATGTGTGCGCAAAGTACCAAGGGATAAGTCGGCGTATACTGCGCTTGCGCGCCGCCGGTTCCGCCGTTATCGTCAAAATAGACTTGATACTCATCGCCTACAAAGGTAATATAAACTTGCCCTTGGTCGCCGGAGGTGCGGTTGTTGCTTGAGGTAAGGCCGCGAAGGTGTAAGGGTAAAACTGTTTCCGTATTGGCGCCGTCGCTTCTACCGCCTGCACCGCCGCCGCCGCAGGGATTATTGTTATCACCACCGCTTCCGCTTTGACCGCCTCCTCCTGTACCGCCGTCCCATCCGCCGCCGCCGCCGCCGCCGCCGCCGCCGCCGGAATTAAAACCCACGCCTGAGTAAGACACACCGTCATGACGGACATGGGTTGCAAAGCCATCGGTAGTACCTCCCCAGAATGTGCCTGAGCCATTGCTTGACGTACTACCGCTGGTGACTGTGTAGCCGCCCGCGTTGCTATTGCCTCCACCTCCGCCAGCACCGGGATTTGCACCGCCGCCCCTGCCTCCGCCTCCGCCGGAAGCGAGGATAATATGGGATGTACTCGTTCCGTTACGTAAGACGCCGGAGGCTGCTCCGCCACCTCCGCCTCCTGAAGCATCTGAGCCACCTGTCCACTGGCTGGTACCGCCATTTCCACCACGGAATCCATGGCCGAACCAAGTTCCTTCTCCTCGCAGACCACCCTGCCGAGACGCTCTATGGTCTCCGCCTGCCGTACCGGCCTGTATGTTCAGCACATCTCCGATGTTAAAGTAAAAATATCCGCGTACCGGTTGGCTAATACCTCGGCTTCCATTAGTTTCGGATGAAGAAGACCGGCCGCCATTGCCGCCCCAAGCTTCGATAAAATACCAACCGCTTTGGTCAATGATGATGGTCGTAGCAGGAGCAGTGGATGCTCCGTATGACTTTGTCTCGCCAACGCTAAAAAGTTGCGCCTGTGTTAGCTGGGGAAAGAAAAAGAAGGCAGAAAGCAGAA
>WRBG01000096.1 GCA_009784635.1 Bacteroidales bacterium
AAAATGTATATATTTGCATCAACAAACTAAGGAAGATGAACATGAAAAGAACCACCAGAATAGCCTTGGCCTTGGCCGGAGGGCTGTTTTTGTTCGGCTGCGAGCCGATCCCCACATTTGAGAGCATGGCGTATATAGCCGCCAAAGATGCAGACGGAAAAGACCTTACCACACTCAAGTTTTCAGGAGAAGGGGGAGTAGATACCATCTATGTGGAAACAACCCTGCCTCGCTGGGTTGCCCGCCCCAGATCTTTAGACCATATTCCCTACAACCACCCCAAGCCGGACGATCAGGGGTATATTACCACAAAAAATGTTGATGGTGAAACCGGTTGGATGACTATTAAGTATCGTCACGCACCGGGCGTTAACGGAACGCCATTTTGGTTGGATGTGTTTAACGGAATAATTGAAGTTACGATAGAGGAAAATACTACGGGAGCCCCAAGGAGTGATGCTATATTTATTTGGAATGATGATATTCCCGTAGGCTATTTCACCTCTATAGAAGTGCAGGTGATCCAAAACTTTGAGCCATAAAGATATAAATAGTTCGTTGGTTGTCAGAGAGTGTTTTTCGGAGCAGCCTGCTGTTTCAACCCTAAGGGAAGCGCTTAGGGTTAAGGAGAAGTTTGTTTTAGCCATAGAGGGACTTAGGGGGTCGTCCAAGGCGGTTACGCTTGCTGTGTCGGTAAGCGAAGGACTGCATGTTGTGGTGCTGAACAACAGGGAAGAAGCCCTTTATTTTGCCCACGACCTCAACGCCCTTGGCGACCCCGACAGGGTATTCTTTTATCCCGCGTCCTCCCAAAAAAAATTAGACAAATACAGCGATTCTTCGGCGCAGGTCCAGCGGACGGCGGCCCTGCAAGCCATGAGCCGACTTGATGATTGGACCCGTCCGCTGTTTGTAGTCAGCTATCCCCAAGCCGTCCTGCAAAAAGTGGCGGCCAAGAAAAAATGGACAAACAACAGCTTTGGCATATCCGTAGGAGATAAAATATCTCACGAATTTCTCAAAGAACAATTGCTCGACTCCGGTTTTGAAAAAGTAGATTATGTAGCTGAACCCGGGCAGTTTGCGGTGCGCGGAGGGATTATTGACCTTTTTTCTTATGCAGAAAACCAAGCTTACCGGATTGATTTTTTTGGAGACGAGGTAGAAGATATTCGGATTTTTGACTGCAATACCCAGCGCTCCATCGCCAAGAGGGACAAGGTTATATTGATTGCCAATATGCAGGAAGAAGAAGACGGGGGAGTGTCCCTGCTTGAATTTGCGGGGGAACATGTGGTTTTATGGATGGATGGCCCGCATCTTGAGGAGGCCTCAACCGGTTTTGCACGTTGCTATTTTGACCCGGCTCCGGATAGCAAACCGCCCGACCTTAGGATTCGCTTCCACACACAGCCCCAGCCCTCCTTTAATAAAAATTTTGATTTGCTGGCACAAGAGCTGTCTGACCGTGGAGCAGAGGGTTATCGGGTTTGTTTACTGAGTGAGAGCATATCTCAAATAGAGCGATTTAAACAAATATTTGCCTCTATGAAACGGGCCGATACAGCCTTTGAATCCCAACTTTTTTCTTTACATCAAGGCTTTGTAGATACCCAATCCAAACTCTGCGTGTATACCGACCATCAGATTTTTGACCGGTTTCATCGGGTGAAAGCCCGCAGGGCGGTAGAGCGGAGCGAGCGGATTACTGTTCAGGAACTCAGTGGTTTTCAAATAGGGGATTATATCGTGCATATAGACCATGGGGTAGGGGTTTTTGGCGGATTGGTACGTACAGAAATCAATGGAAGGCCCCAAGAAGTAATCAAGCTCATCTACAAAAACAACGACGTACTCTTTGTAAACATCCACGGCCTCCATCGGATTTCCAGATACAAGAGCAAAGACGCCCAGCCTCCCAAGATTTACCAATTAGGCACGGGAACTTGGCAAAAGCTCAAGCAACAAACCAAGAGCAGGGTAAAGGATATTGCTCGGGAACTGATTTTGTTGTATGCACAAAGGCGCTCTGCTCAAGGATTTGCCTTTGCTCCGGACAGCTATGTGCAGCACGAATTAGAAGCATCTTTTATATATGAAGATACCCCCGACCAGCTTAAAGCCACCCAAGCCGTAAAGCAAGACATGGAACGGCCTTATCCCATGGATAGGCTGATTTGCGGGGATGTGGGCTTTGGCAAAACCGAAGTGGCCATTAGGGCGGCCCTAAAGGCCGCCGCCGACAGCAAGCAGGTGGCGGTATTGGTTCCGACCACCATATTGGCCTTGCAGCACTTTAACACTTTTCAAGAACGCTTGCATCCTTTTCCGGTAACTGTTGACTTTATTTGCCGGTTAAAATCGGCCCAAGAAATCAAAACGGTGTTGGAAAGGGTAGAAGCCGGAAAGGTGGACATTTTAATCGGCACCCATCGCCTGCTTAATAAAGACATAAAATTCAAAGATTTAGGACTTCTTATAATAGACGAAGAGCAAAAATTTGGGGTGGCGGCCAAAGAGCGGTTGCGCCAATTAAAGCTCCAAGTAGATACGCTTACGCTCACGGCGACTCCGATTCCGCGTACCCTGCAATTTTCATTGATGGGCGCCCGCGACTTATCCATTATCCATACCCCTCCCCCCAATCGGATTCCGGTACATACCGAATTACAGGTATTCAATCAAGAAATAATCAGAAACGCCATTCATTACGAAGTCGAGCGGGGCGGGCAAATCTTTTTTGTACACAACAGGGTAGAGGATATCTATTCCGTAGAGGATATGATTAAGCGGATTTGCCCGGGCGTCCGCACCTGCGTGGGGCATGGCCAATTAGAGCCCAAGCATTTAGAGCGGGTCATCCTTGATTTTATGGGTGGAGGTTACGACTTGTTGCTGAGTACGACCATCATAGAAAACGGGATTGACATTCCAAATGCCAATACCATGATTATCAATCAGGCACAAAACTTTGGATTAAGCGACCTTCACCAGCTTAGGGGCAGGGTGGGGCGCTCTAACCGGCGGGCCTTTTGTTATCTTTTGGTGCCGCCCGGCGGGGCCATGACCGACGAGGCCCGTCGGCGTTTGCGGGCCATTGAGGCTTTCTCGGACTTGGGGAGCGGCTTTAATATTGCCATGCAGGATTTGGACATTAGGGGGGCGGGCAACCTTTTGGGCGGGGAACAAAGCGGCTTCATGGCCGAAATGGGTTTTGAAACCTACCAACGCATCCTCTCCGAAGCCTTTTTGGAAATTAAAGAAGAACAAGGCATTACCCACAGCCACGCCATGATTCCGGAGCCTGTTTTGGCCTTGGATTGTACCATTGATACGGATTTGGAATTGATGATTCCGGACGATTATGTAAGCCGGACGGCAGAAAAAATAAGGCTGTATAAAGAGTTGGACAGCATTACAGAAGAAAGTCAATTGCAGCATTTTATGGAAGAACTCAAAGACCGTTTTGGCCCCCCTCCCCCCGAACTTAGGCAATTGGCCTATGTGGTGCGCCTCCGCCGTTTGGCCATATCCCTGGGCTTTGAAAAGTTAGTTTTGAAAAATGGCATGATGATTGTATATTTTATCCATAACCAGTTGTCGGCCTACTACCGCTCCCCACTCTTTGCCCAAGTGCTGCAAAACATTCAACAACAGTCCAGATTTAGGGTAAAAGAACAAAACGGTAAATTGGTTGTAACGATTCCCGAAGTGGAGCAGGTAGAAACGGCCTACAACCTGATGTTAAAAATTAAACCAAATGAACACCAACGAAGTATCCATTGAACACCACGACCGTCTATTGATAGACATAGGCAACACCTCCTGTAAGGTTGCTTTTGCCCAAGGCAAGAAAATCGAGAAAACGGTCAAAAGCAGGGAGGGCGAGCATCCGCTGCTGTTTTTAGAGGGCCTGCTCACGGGCGTTGCCTTTAATATGATTGTTTTGGCCTCGGTGCAAAAGTATGACCCGGACTTAGTGGCTTGGTTGGGGGCTCGCTGTGGCAGGCTGATTGTGGTAGACGGAGATGCCCCAACGGCTTTGCGCATTGACTACCAAACGACTGACCGCTTGGGCGCCGACCTCTTGGCGGGAGGATTGGGGGCTATTACCCGTTTCCCCGGAGAAGACTTGTTGGTCGTAGACTTTGGCACGGCCATCACGGTGGAATGGATTGACAGAGATGGCCGGCTATTGGGCTTGAATATATCCCCCGGCCTGCACATACGCTTAAAATCCCTGTACCAGCACACCGCCGGCTTGCCGCTTATTGCTTTTGATTCTCAAGAGCCTATACCTGATATGGGCATAGATACCAAGGGCGCCATAACGGCGGGCGTGGTATGGGGAATCCTCCACGAAATAGAGGGATATATCCACCGTCATCCGGGTAAAAAAGTAATTTTTACGGGGGGGGATGCGATTTTTTTTGCAGAACAACTAAAAATCCCGATATTTGCCGATTGCAACCTAATATTTACCGGCTTGGCCGAAATTGCAGAAACTCATGCGTAAGAGAAAAACAAAATATAGATACCTCCTGTCTACCCTGTTCTTTTGTGTTACAGGTTCGCTTGCAGCCCAAACCGCAGACGCGCTGGGTGGTTTTACGCCTTATTCCATGTTTGGTGTAGGTGAATTGGCCAAGCAGGGAACTGCTTTCAACCGTTCCATGGGGGGCATAGGGGTGGGATTAAGAGACCATCGTTATGTTAATTACGTAAACCCTGCGGCGATTACTGCCCGGGACCCCCTTACCTTTATGCTCGATTTTGGGGTGGAGGGCCAAAACACCTACTTGTCGGACGCTTCTACATCGTCTGCATTCAATACTTTTAACATGCATCATTTGGTGCTGTCTTTTCCCCTGCATGGAAGAACAGCCATGATGCTTGGGCTTACCCCTTACAGCCATACGGGATACAAATTTGAGAGAAAAGAATACCGCCCCGACATAATCAGCGAAATAGGCGATGTTGCTTACCAGCATTATGGAGAAGGGGGAATCAGTCAAGCCTTATTTGGGGTTGCGGTTCCGCTTTTTAAATATTTTTCGCTTGGCGCTCAAGGAATATACTATTTTGGAAAAATGGACAGGAGCAGTGATTTGCACTTTGCCACGCCTGCCTACCGCTCTCTGCAAACCGGTAATAATGTAGTAATCGGGTCGTTTTCGGGTAAATTTGGCCTCCAGTACGAAGGGCAGATTAAGGAAAACTATTCTTTGTCTGCCGGAGTCAGCTATTTGTTGTCTTCTGACTTAAAAGGAGATGCCACCCGCTACGCCATTGCGCAAGGCTCGTCGGGAAGGGATACGATTTATATGGAAACCGTTAATAAAGCCCAAATGAAGATTCCCGGCGAATTTGGAGTGGGCTTTTCGCTGAGCAAAAAACAACGCAGCGACGATGTGGTAAATAAATGGATGATAGGATTTGACTATACCCGTCAAGATTGGAGCCGTTCGGCTTTTGCCCCCACGCCCGGCATTGATTTTAAGCCTATTGTAAGTTCTTCTTTTCGCGCCGGTTTTGAGTTTACCCCCGACTTGTATGACCCCCGATATGCCTATAAGCGCTGGACCTATAGAGGCGGGGTGTATCACGAACAAACTTATATGATGTTAAACAACACCCGGATTAGTGCCTCCGGCGTCACGTTTGGCGTATCGCTTCCGGTTTTGCATTGGGCCAATTTGCTTAACTTCGGGGTGGATTTGGGACAGCGAGGCTCTGTAAACAATCGGTTGGTGCGGGAGCGTTATGTGGTGTTTCAGTTGGGAATCAGCCTGTATGATATATGGTTTAGAAAGGTCAGATATGATTAGGAATATTACGTTAATCTACATAAAATTAAATTCTTTAATATGAAAACAACACGTGTTTTTTTGTTTTTGGTGGGAATGTTGTTGCTGGGCGGACCCGCCCTTGTGGCGCAGTCGGGCAGATACGGTACGGGAGCCGATAGTACAACTTGTATACACAACCTCTCCTTTTACCGACAATATGTATTATCCAATGATTTGGCATCGGCGGTTTCTCCTTGGAGGGTGGTTTTGGCGGTTTGCCCCAGAGAGGCCAGTATCCGGCCCTTTGTGGATGGAGAATTGATTATAAATATGCTTATGCAGGAGCCGGGAGTTACGCAGGAGCGCCAAGCCCAGTTGGTGGATACCCTAATGTTGATGTACGATATAAGGGTGCGGCACCATCCGACTTCTGCCCAAACTGCTTTGTTAAAGAAAGTGTTTGATTTGCAGCGGTTTAGGCCGGAGCAGGAGGAATTGAGGTATAGTGTTGTAGAAGAATACCTAAGTTTTACCGGCGATAATGCGGATGTGGACGCCCTAATGATGTATATGGATTTAACCAGAAAGTTCTATGTCGATGAAAAACGCAGCGCCGAAGAATTGATGGATGCCTTTACCCGAACCATGGGGATTCTGGAAAAACGGGAAGCACAAACAGGTAAAAGCGAACAGATTGACAACGCCAAAGTATTTACAGAAAACATATTGATTACCAGCGGCGTTGCCACCTGTGAAAATTTAATCGCTCTGTTTACCCCCCGATTCGAAGCCAATCCCGATGACTTGAGTTTAGTGGGGAAAATCGTAGCGATGCTCAACAACGCGGATTGTGGAAGTTCCGCATTGTTTTTGCAGTCGGTAACAGCCCTTAACAGATTGGACCCATCTTACAGGACGGCCTATTATCTGTACAGGCTCCACATATCGAGGGGCGAGATGGATATGGCGCTTAGGTATCTGTTGGAGAATGTAGACAGCGCAGATATTCCCGCAGACGAAAAAGGAGTGAATTTGATAGACTTAGGGGTACTTTATTTAAGATCCGGCAACAGCGTTAGGGCTATGGATGCGGCGAGAAGGGCTATGGAATTAAATCCGGCAGTCAGAGGCAGGGCCTTCATGCTTATGGCCTCTATTTGGGCCGGCCTAAGGTGTGGAGAAAACGATATTGAAAAATTGGCTCCCTTTTGGGTGGCTGCCGACTTTGCAGAAAGAGCCAAAGCCGCCGACCCCTCCTTGACCGAAGAAGCCAACCGGCTGATTGCGCAGTACCGCCAATACTTCCCTTTACAGGAAGTAACCTTTATGTACGATATTATGGACGGCAGCAGCTACACGGTGGTCTGCGGCAGTTTTAGGGAAACGACTACGGTAAGAACCCGAAGAAACTAATATCCGTATATGCGACAGGAATTTGGCGCAAGATATACGTTTATATGTACGGTAGCGCTCGTTATAATGGGCGCTACCGCACTGTTTTCGTGTAAGGAGTCCATAGAAAAAACGGACGCCATCGGGTACACCGACAGTTTGTCGACCCAAACGGTACACGGGATGAGATTAATACAATCAGAATATGGTCGGGTTCGGACCCGGATTGAAGCTCCGCTTATGGAAAGCTATTCGTTGCTGCCCGAGCC
>WRBG01000097.1 GCA_009784635.1 Bacteroidales bacterium
AAAAAATCTGTATATTTGCAGCAGAAGGCCGTCTTTGTAGGCTATAAATGCATTGAAATACAATATTCTTAAAACATAAGGAGGAGTCAATGAAGAAAGGAGTAATGATTATCTCATTTTTAATGATTATAATGTCTTGTAATCAGAAAGAGAGGCCACCGTATGTGGTCATTGATATAGAAAAAAACATAAATAAATCAGGTTCAGCAAATTTCGTTTTAAACGATATTGCCCAAAGCATGAGCTTGATTCCTATTGAAACAAGTGACTCAGTATTATTTCGCAATGTTATTATTGTGGGAGTTACGGAAGAAAATCTGATTATTCATGGTGGAAATATAGGGGCCTTTAAAAGGGCGATCTACTTTATTAATAGGACAGACGGTAAAGTATCATCGGTAATAGATAGACATGGTCGGGGGCCGGGTGAATATGTAAATATTGTAGATGTCTCTCTAAACAAACGGAGTAATACCTTGTATTTGTCTGATTCAAGAAAGATAAATGAGTATACTTTTGATGGCAAATTTATATATGCTATTCAAAATGATTCGGCATGGATTGTAAGAATGCTTGATGATGGGAACTTTGCGGTGAGTTACCATCCTTCTTTAGATATGGAATTTGCTTTGGGGATATACGACAACGCTTGGAATCTGAAAAGAAGAGGGCTTTCCAAAGCAGAAAGAGGGAGAAAATTTGATATGATATACTTTGATGGCATATTTGAATTCAACGGCGACTATTTTTATAAAATGGCACATTGCGACACGCTATATCGAATCACATCAGCATTTGATGAGCCATATCTTGTCCACTCAAAAGGAAGGTATCAAATCCCTATCGATATCAAAGTTAGTAGGGAAAAGACGGAAAAATATGGAAATCGATACATACAGCACGATTATGGAAATTTGATATCAAAATACTATTTTCTGTCGTATTATTACGATGGAAAATATTACAAGGAGATTTGGGATATAGAAACTCCTTCATTAGTCTATAAAAGTATATTTAGCAGAACTGGAGGAGTTAACGGCGTTCCTGTGATAATTGATGGAAAGAAGATTTATGTATGGCCTGCGTTTGTTTCGGAAGAATCCCTTTACTGCATTGTCGAAGCAGAGGATGCAATAAGTCTTATCCCGTCCTTGACAGAGGACTCAAATCCAGTTATCTTAGAGGTAAAACTTAAAGCCGTAGTAGGACACTAAGCGGCAATCCTGTGGTAAAATACACTTTGGACGCAGGGTGAAAGCGCCCATTGGTACCACAACTCAAAATTTATGCTTACCTTTGCGGGTTCAAAATAGAAGTATGATTACAATTACATTTCCGGATGGAAATGCGCGCAACTACGAGCCGGGAATCAGCGGCATGGAGATAGCCAAAGGCATTAGCCCCAGATTGGCTTCGGAGGTGCTTGCCATGAAGTTGGACGGACTGTTTTACGACTTGAACCGCCCCGTTGTCCAAGATGCCTCTTTGGTCTTTTTTAAGTGGGAGGACGAAGAAGGCCGCCAAACCTTTTGGCATTCTTCTTCCCATCTGATGGCTGCGGCTTTAGAAAAATGCTATCCGGGTATTAAATTCGGGATAGGGCCTGCCATAGAAAACGGATTCTATTACGATGTGGACTTCGGAAGTAAAAACATAATCGAAGCCGATTTGGGGCAGGTAGAAGCCGCCATGCTCGAATTGGCCAAGGAAAAGCAATTGTTTGTGCGTCGCGACCTAAGCAAGGCCCAAGCCCTGCAAACCTATATGGATAAGGGAGACGAGTACAAATGCGAACTGATTAACGACCTGCAGGACGGAACCATTTCTTTTTATACCACCGGAGCTTTTACCGACTTGTGCCGAGGACCTCATATTCCCGACACCTCTTTGATAAAGGCCATCAAGCTGACCTCTATTGCCGGAGCCTACTGGAGGGGAGACGAGCGCCGTAAAATGCTGACCCGCATCTATGGCATCAGTTTTCCCAAAAAGAGTCTTTTGGACGAATACCTGCTGATGCTGGAGGAGGCTAAAAAACGGGACCACCGCAAAATCGGTAAAGAGATGGAATTGTTTGCTTTCTCGCCCCGCGTGGGGCAAGGACTGCCGCTTTGGTTGCCCAAAGGGGCCGCGCTTAGGGAGCGGTTGGAAAACTTTTTAAAAGCAGTACAGAAAAAGCATGGCTACCAGCAGGTGGTTTCCCCCCATATCGGCCAAAAGGAGCTGTATGTAACATCGGGACACTACGAAAAATACGGCAAGGACTCGTTCCAGCCCATTCATACGCCGCAGGAAGGCGAAGAATTTTTGCTCAAACCCATGAATTGCCCGCATCACTGCGAAATATACAAACTTAAGCCACGCTCCTACAAAGACCTGCCCGTCCGGCTGGCCGAGTTTGGCACGGTTTATCGCTACGAACAAAGCGGGGAACTCCACGGCTTGACCCGTGTACGGGGATTTACTCAAGACGACGCCCATATTTTCTGCCGCCCCGACCAGCTCAAAGAGGAGTTTTGCAAGGTCATAGATATTGTATTGTACATATTTAAAACACTGAGTTTTAATGATTATACTGCCCAAGTATCGCTCCGCGACCCCAAAGATACCCAAAAATACATGGGCGGAGACGAGCATTGGGAAAAGGCAGAGCGCGCCATTATAGAGGCAGTGGCAGAAAAAGGACTTACAACCACAGTAGTAGAAGGAGAAGCCGCCTTTTATGGGCCTAAACTCGACTTCATGGTACGGGACGCCATTGGCCGCAAATGGCAGCTGGGCACCATTCAAGTTGATTACAACCTGCCGGAGCGTTTTGAACTGGAGTATGTCGGCTCGGACGACAAGCGCCACCGCCCCGTTATGATACACCGGGCGCCCTTTGGCTCCATGGAGCGTTTTGTGGCCGTCTTGATTGAACATACAGGCGGAAAATTTCCGCTTTGGTTGGCTCCCGAACAGGCGGTAATCCTCCCTATAAGTGAGAAATTCAACGATTTTGCAAAAAAAGTTTGTCATGTGCTGAATAATTCCGATATTCGCGCCTCCGTAGACGACCGGAACGAGACCATCGGCAGAAAGATTAGAGAGCATGAAATCAAGCGGATTCCCTATCTGCTTATTGTGGGAGAGAAAGAAGAAGCCGCCGAACTTGTGTCTGTTCGTAAACAGGGAGAAGGAGATAAGGGTCAGATGACGGCTGTAGCCTTTGCCGCCATGCTTGCCGACGAGATAAAAAAACAACAGGAAACTTAAAATTAATACCACTATAGCTACACAGTACAGACCCCGTCCCTCCGGAGTTGTTAAGAGAAACACCCGCAACAACAAAGGACGCAACCTTCCTTCTCCGCAGCAGGAAGAAGGACCAAAAGTAAACCGAGAAATCACCGCCCCCTATGTGCGGGTGGTGGGGGAGAATATTACCGGACCCGGTATTTTCTCTTTTTCCGAAGCGTTAAAGATGGCAGAAGCTTTGGAGTTAGACTTGGTAGAGATTTCTCCTCAGGTGGACCCTCCGGTATGCAGAATTATTGATTATCAAAAATATTTGTATCAGCGGAAGAAAAAAGCCAAAGAGATGAAAGCCAATGCCTCCAAAATCGTTATCAAAGAAATCCGATTTGGGCCCAACACCGACGAGCACGACTATCAGTTCAAGCTCAAACATGCCCAAGGCTTTCTTACAGAAGGAGCAAAGGTAAAGGCTTATGTCTTTTTCAGAGGTCGGTCCATACTCTTTTCCGACCATGGAGAAAAGTTATTGTTGCGGTTTGCGGTGGATTTGGAAGAGTGGGGAAAGGCCGAACAAATGCCCAAATTAGAGGGCAAGCGGATGATTATGATGCTTGCTCCTGCAAAAAAGAAATAAAGAACATAAACAAAATATAAACTAACAGACAATGCCCAAGATTAAGACCAGTTCCGGCGCCAAAAAGCGCTTTGAGCTTACCGGCACCGGAAAAGTGAAGCGGAAACACGCTTACAAAAGTCATATTTTGACCAAAAAATCCACTAAACGCAAACGCAATCTGACCTATACCGCCCTTGTGGATACGTCCGACGAAAAGCGGATGAAAGGTTTATTGGTAGCTTAATTTATTTATTAACCTGAATGCCCAGCAGAAAAGATTCTCAAGAGGAGGAGAGCGCTGACATTCTTAAAACAACAATTTTATGCCCAGATCGGTAAATTCAGTGGCGTCAAGAGCGCGCCGTAAAAAACTGCTCAAACTTACCCGCGGTAATTTTTTGGCCCGCGCCAATGTGTGGACAGTCGCCAAAAACACCTATGAAAAAGGTTTGACCTACGCCTACCGCGACCGCAAAAACAAAAAGCGCACATTCCGCGCCCTATGGATTCAACGCATTAATGCCGCCGCCCGTCAGTACGGAATGACCTATTCTGTATTCATGGGCAAGGTACTCAAAGCAAACGTAGGATTAAACCGTAAAGTGTTGGCCGATTTGGCCATGAATAATCCACAGGCCTTTGAAGCAGTTATCAATAAGGTAAAGGACTAAATGCTTACGAATAAGTGGTTTAAATTTTCATTTTGGGCCGTACTCTATACGTTGGGGGTCATTTGGCTCGGGAACTACTGGTGGCTGTTTGGTATAGGAATAATCTTTGACCTCTACATTACCCAAAAAGTCAAATGGGCTTTTTGGAAAAAGCATTATAAAGAAGGAGAAAAGCGAAATGTTTGGTTAGACTGGTTAGATGCAATCGTTTTTGCCTTGGTTGCAGCCACCATCGTCAAGATGTTTTTTATTGAGGCCTATGTGATTCCCACCGGCTCTATGGAGCGCAGCCTAATGACCGGCGACTACCTCTTCGTAAGCAAGCTAAAGTATGGGCCTAAAGTGCCCCAGACGCCTTTGTCTGTTCCTTTGATTCACAATGTAATTCCCATTATTGGCGGGGAATCGTATCTTACTTGGATTCAAAATGATTACCGCAGGATGGCCGGATACGCAAAAGTAAAGCGAAACGACATTGTGGTGTTTAATTTTCCCAACGGAGATACGGTACTCAGAGCATCTCCGGGAGAGGATTACCATTACAAGGCAAGGATATACGGCAGAGCGGCTGTTATCCAAAAAGAAGGCCCTTTGGTGGCCCGGCCTGTGGATAAAAGGGATAATTATGTAAAGCGGTGTGTGGCCATTGCGGGAGACAGCCTTGAAGTGCGTAACGGATGGGTCTTTATCAACGGAGTGGCCCAAGAAGCATTGCCCGGCCTACAGTCCACCTACGAGGTAATTACCAACGGCGCTTCGATTAACGAGCGGATTTTGGACAGGATGGGGGTTTCTTTGGGCGATGTGTATTATGACAACCGTTTGCCCGGCTATCCTGCTCTAAGCCTAACTCTTGAAAATGTACAGGAAGTGAAGCAGCTATCCAATGTGCTTGAAGTTAGGCCGTTAATTGATTTTTACCCTCCGAGCTTTCCCGACAATCCCCTAATGATTTTTCCGTATGCAACTGATTTTAAGTGGACTCGCGACCAATACGGGCCGATTTGGATTCCCCAAGCCGGAGCAACCGTGGCTTTGAGCATAGAAAATCTTCCGTTGTATGAGCGCATCATCGGGGTGTACGAGCGCAATAAGTTAGAAGTGATAGGGGGGCAAGTCCACATCAATGGAGTTCCGGCAGACCGGTATACCTTTAAGATGGATTACTATTTTATGATGGGCGATAACCGTCATAATTCTTTGGATTCGCGTTATTGGGGCTTTGTTCCCGAAGACCACATAGTAGGCACGCCTTCTTTTGTTTGGTTCTCTACCGATAACTATAAATCCTTTCCTAAGAACATCCGTTGGAAGAGGATATTTAGGGGGAGCAAGTAAAAAATTTTGCGTTTTCAAAATAAATTCGGATATTTGCAGCCCCAAAAACGAGAAAATTAATTATTAGAGAGATAGAGAAATGGCAAGAGTTTGTCAAGTTACCGGAAAAAAGAGGATGATAGGGAACAACGTTTCGCACTCGAATCGTCGTACCAAGCGGGAGTTTGCTCCCAACCTCAAAACCAAGCGCTTTTGGCTCGAAGAGGAGCAGCGCTTTATCAGCTTAAAAGTTTCAGCAGCCGGTCTGCGCACCATCTATAAAAATGGATTGGGCCCTACCATAAAAGAAGCTCAAACAAAAGGATTAGTCAACTTAGTGTAGTAATCGAGCCATGGCAAAAAAAGGAAAAGGAAACAGAATTCAAGTCATTCTCGAATGTACCGAACAAAGAGAGAGTGGAACCCCCGGTATGTCGCGCTACATTACCACCAAGAACAAAAAGAACACCACCCAAAGGTTAGAGCGCAAGAAATACAATCCTTGTATGAAAAAGGTAACCTTGCACAGGGAGATTAAGTAATTTTTAACACACATCTGTTATGGCAAAAAAAGCAGTTGCATCGTTCTCCGGAGAAAAAGGAGTAAAAAACAGCGTTAAATGTATTCGTTTGGTGCGTTCGCCCCGTTCCGGCGCCTATGCGTTTAAAGAAGAGATTGTGCCTACCGATCAGGTAAAAGATTTTTTTGCCGACAAAAAGTAGAGGCATTCTTCAAAAAATATCAGACAAGCCGCTTCATTTCCGGAGCGGCTTTTGTCGTTTTGGTTTTTGTTTCAAAAAAAACCGTACTTTTGCAAAATCGAAGATGAAAATCATGCAAAATCGAAGATGAAAATCATGCAAAATCGAACATTGATGTTTATAATATTGATATATGGGAAATTACAGTGAGCGCTTATTAGATAGAAAAATAGAAAAAAAAATCAAATCAACAGGTGGAATTTTGTTGAAAGGAGTTCGTTTTTGCGGCAAAACAACAACCGCAATGCACCACGCCGCAAGTTCTGTGAGACTTGACGAATCGGAATCAATAAGAGAACAGGCAACGCTCGCACCTCAAATCGTACTTCAAGGCGATACACCTCGTTTGCTTGACGAATGGCAACTCGTTCCAAGTATTTGGAATGCCGTGCGTTCAGAAATTGACCGCCGTTCAGAAAAAGGGCAATTTATTCTGACAGGCTCGACAAGTCCAAGCGATGACATTTCTGCACATACAGGTGCGGGACGCATTGCACGCTTGACTTTACGTACAATGTCGCTTCTGGAAAGCAATGAAAGTATTAAAGCAGTGAATTTTAGTGAGTTATTTGTGGAAAATACACAAATCGGAGGACTTGGCGGCGTTGAAATAGAAGATTATGCCAAGCTGATTGTTCGTGGCGGAATGCCTGCGTTGGTAAATGAAACGCCCGAAATTGCACAGGAAGCAATGATTGATTATGTAACGTCAGTTCGACCTAAGAAATTTGAAGAAATAGAAACAACATAACGGAATTTTGTTTAACTTTAAAGTGTTAAAAATACAATAGTTAAACATTAAAACCCCGTTATGTATGTACGCAAA
>WRBG01000098.1 GCA_009784635.1 Bacteroidales bacterium
CATTGCCGGGGTTTTCGGTCAAGGCGTTCCATGTAATTCCCGTATCGGGACTGTCGCCTGCTTCAAATATAATACCATCGCCCGATGCGGGATTCCAGTTAATGTCGTACCAGCCCACCGTTGCGCTCCATGCGCCGGTGTGGTCAATACGTATAATACGCTCGCCCGTTTCGTTTGCCCGCCAAAATGCGCCTACGTAGGTGTTTGGAAGCTGTGTTCCACCTCCGAGTACATCCTGCACAACGTATATGTATTTGGTCAAATGGCCGGCTACCACAGAAACAACGCCCCTGCGGATGGCCGATGTGATATTCGCGCTCACATTCAGCGTAAGTACATCGCCGGAAGCGCTTACGCCAAGCCAACCCGGACTGTCGCTCACGGCCGTCCAGCCGGTGGGGAAATCGGTGCTTACGCCCACCGTGCGGCTACCAGACACATGGGGAAGCATAAACTGGTCCCTGTCTACGTTCAAGAAGTAGGTGGAAGGTATGGGGATATCTATGTCTCGTTGGTCCCAAATCATGACTTCGGCCACCAAGTTGGAGGTGCCCAAATAGGCATCCAAAGGGTTGGAGGCGCCGGCGGCATTCACTTTCTGTACCTCTACGGCATACAGATGATTCCTTAAAATGGGACTGGACAGCAATTCCGGAGAAGCGCCCGCGCCCCTCAAGTTGATGCGGTAGTAGGTCTCCGTGCTTGAGCCGCCAAAAAAGCCGCCCACCACTATCGCAAAGCCTTTGTTGCGGTCTGCGCTGCCGTAAGCAGGAGCCTCGTAGGTATACATCGTGCGGATTAATTCGCCGCGGGGGTTTACGCCAATGCCGGTATTTTGCGCCAAATATTTAACATTAGGCTCCACAACGGGGTCGCCCGAATGATACAAGGAGGGAGGTACGGCGGCGGCCGCTACTCTTTGCTGCGCATCGTTGTAATTGCTAAAATCATAGGCTACATAGCCGGCCTTCTGATAGTTAAACAGCCAACCGGAATTAAGGACAAAGTTGGTAACATTACTGTGCAGTTCTACGTCTATACGCGCCACCATGCGGAGCAAAGGATAGGAAGTCGAAGCGCTCGGTATAATGCCCGTAACGGAAGTAACGACCCGTGGTGCGGTCTTGGCGTACATGGGAATGTGCTTGATTTGGGACGAACCGTTGTTGCGGGCCGGCCATTCTCCGTTGCCGGAGTCTATAATCTTGGCCATGGCAGTCTCCAACTTCTCGTTTGGAATGATGTTGGCGGCCGTCAGTTCGGCGGAGGCGTTGGCCAATATCACAAACTGCTGCCTCTCTACCAAGCCTTGAGCGGTTACGGTAATAATACGGCTCCGGTCGTCCACAATCTCGGTGCCGGTTTGCACGGCCTTGTAGCGGTAACGAAAATCACCGTTGGAGTCCTCGTAAAAGGCCAAAACGTCTATGGTGTTTACTTGAAGTTCATCGGCCGGACTCATGGCGCGGGTATCCGTGCCGTTGGGAGGCGCGTCTAATCTAAACTGAAGGCTGATATCCTCTCCGGCCACGAGCGGATTATCCTCATCTTTGATGCAGGAACCCACGAAAACCGCGACTAAGGCTAAGCTAATTATACGAATAAGTGTTTTCAAGTCCTTGCATTTTTATCGTTTAACCGGGAGTAACGTCCGAAGTATTCCAAGTAGGCAGGGTAATATTTACCCCAAGCGGGGTATATTCAATCACAATATTAATCACGTTGGGTACTATCCCATTGGCGTCTCTTAATTTATGCTCCACGATAAACTCCTCCAAATTTACCTCTTCTATAACCGGCGTAGCGATGCTGGCCCTAAGCTTGAAGTCCATATCCGGACGAATTTGGCCAAAGGCAAAATGGAAAGGAGCCAAAAGGGTCGGTCTGGAGTCATTAGGCAGGTTGACCGGACTGGCGGGCTGGGAAAAATTAGCCTGCGTGTTCCGGCTGGCGTAAAAAAAGTCGTATTCTACACCTAAGTTGAAAGCTTCCACTACCGGAGACCTATCGCTTACCGTGCCCGGATAGTTTATGATGTACACGTTTACGGTACGGTGGGCCACGCCAAAAGACAGTTCCTTTTCCCGGATTTCTCCATCAGCCACCGTGAAGCTGTATTCTTGCATGTTGGGGTCGGGCGCTTTGGTTAAGTAGTCCGACTCCGACCCTGCGTCCAAACCGGAACGGGTTCTTTGGTGGACATGCATCCTAAAGGGAGCGTAGTAAATGGGGTCGCCCGTACTGGCGCCCACAGGCACCCGGATGTAGCACGATTCAAAAGGAGTCGCTACGGGGTTAAGCGAAAAAGGAGTCCTGTTGTAGCTCGAAGCCGAACCCACATTTCCCCAGCAGACCACGTAATACACCCCCGGAGGGAGGTCGGCAAGTACCCAACCCGGAGCATTTCCCCTTGTAGTGGGGACCGACATGCTCAATTCCAAGGTCGAAAACCTTCTTTCTCTATACATCCTTTTGTCAGAGTCAAAGATAAAGACATCTAAGGTTCTGATATGTTGACGGAATTGGTCTTGATTGTAGGTAAAGAAGAGGGTCATGCGTCCCGGTCTAACGCATTGGGAGTGGTCTTCCTTTACGCAGCCCACGGCCGCTATCAGACCCATCAACAAGAACAGCTTACGATATACTTTCATATATAACAATGTTTAATTACGTGTTTCGCGGGCCTTGCCCTTTTGCGACCGAGAGGCGAACCAACCCCTCTCGGCCTGTTTTGTAGCGCGGCAAACGGTCTACACCGATGCCGGCAGAGTATTACACTTGACTACGGCAATTCCGGAATTATGTTGTGTATCGTCCAGTCTACGATTTGGATAAATACCCTAAGGTCGAATCTTTCCGTTTCGGGCAAAGTGGTAATGTCTTCTGCTTTAACAGGGATTCCACCAAGACCAACTTTGTAAATGTGGTTAGGCTGAATGCGGAGAAGGTCCTGTGAGCCTTCTCTATAGGTCCTAAAGGTTAACCAGCCGAGTACGTATTTTTCATCGTTTTCATAATAGCCGGTGGATAATTCGCCTTTCACCAGCATCACTATGTGGGGAATTTCGTTCACGCCGCAGTTCTCGCCGGCAAAAACGTGGAACACATAGGCATTGTTGGGAACGGTGGCGGGGGCAACGGGAACATTAACCGACGTGGTACCCGCAAGGTGCATTGCCGCATGGCTGTAAGGGGCCAAAGTGATGGCGCCAAAAGGCGTATCGCTGGGGCTGGTGGTGGTTGCGGGGGTGGTATTCCAAACTACATTGGTCATAGCGTTGTACGTGAGGGGGGTGGTGGCAAATACCACAGAGTTGTCGGCATAATAGTTGTTCATCCATACGCCCACGACTTCAATGCTTTCCAAGCCTTTGCCCGGATCTGCGAATACGCTTCCTATCTCAAAACGAGCCGTGATAGCCGAAAGCTCCACCGTACACTCCTTGTAGATGTTATCAGGGTCTATCGGGTTTGGCGTTTGAATAGTCAAGGTCGAGGTTTCTCCCCAAATCGTTTTGCTGGCCAAGCCTGCGGTGGCGTTTTGGTTGGCCAAGGCATAGGCAAAGTCCCTAATGCTTGAATAATTGCTGAGGCCTTCTACGGCTGTCAACTGAGCGGAAGGAATCCGAGCTACCACAAGTACCCTGTTTATGGTGGGGGCCACCTGCTCAAAGGTCAGATATCCATTTGTAATGTCTTGGGCAACAAGCGTAAATGCTTCTGAATACACCACTGAGTTGCCGTTCATCAAGAAAGCCACGAGGTTGTCACCGGCAACGAAAGCGGGAGCCTGTCCCGAGTTGGGAGCTTCCACCTGTCCACGGGTCGAGGGCGCGGTGGGGAGGCGTACAATAAGAATTCCGTCACCTTCGACGACTTCCTTATTACAACTGGTTGTAACTGCGGCAGCGGCAAGAACAACAAGCAGAGCGAAAATTGTTTTTTTCATAATGTAAAAAATTTTGTTAATAAATTGGTTTTTTTTGTTATTAATAAATTGATTAATGGTTTTGGCTATTTTAATACGGATTGAACGTGCTTCAACAATTCGGCGGCGTTCAAGGCGCCTTGGGTTCCTCCCCGCGCAAAGCAGGAGGCGGCTTCCTGTTTGTCGCCCTGCATCCACAGCAGCACGCCCATATTGTTCCAATAGAATACATTCTGATTTTTAACCTTGGACAGATAGAGGGCGGCGGATTCTGCGTCTCCCCTGTCGAGAGCGTTGGCGGCGGCGTTTATGTTGGCCTCGTCGCTGTCGGGGAACAGTCCTACGGCGAGTTCAAATATCTTGTTGAAGGCGTCGCTGCCGGGCTGGTAGCTATCGGCAATCAAGTATATCTCATTTAGAGAAAGGTTGACCGGACGGGTTTCCATCACTTCTTTGGCTTTGTCTACGGTGAAAGGCTTTACCGTGTAGTTTATGCGGTAGTCCGAGCGGCGGAGTTTGGGGTAAAATTCGGCCCTAATCATTTGGTAGGTATATCCGCCCATTCTCCTAAGTCTAAGTTCCTTCATATCATAATTCTCGGCGCTGTGGATTACGCTCAACACGCGGTATTTATCCGGAATAAAGGAGTGGCTGACCAAAGAGTCCAAACCGGCCCAGTCTTCTCCCGCTCCCCAAACCATGAACATGCCCTCGTGGAAACCGTATACGGCTCTGAGGTGGTCTTTTAGAGATAAGGCCCTGCGCTGAGACAGCATCATGTTGTTGGCGTAAGAACCCTCCGGAGAGGCGTAGCCCGTGATGACAATACCGGTAATGGTGGCGTCGGGGTCGTGGACAACTTCTCGAATCTTGCTGTGAATCCGTTGCAGTTCCATGGAATTGCTCCTAAAGTAAGGCAGAATGTCCGAACGTCCTACCTCATAGTCCAAATAGGCCTTGCCGGACTCGCTCCGAGCTTTGATGGTTTCTACTTCCGGAACCATGTAGCTTGCCGCCAACTGGGGCTGGTAAGCAGTCTGGGCGCGCTCGGATTCTACAACTATATTATATACTATGGTGGGAGTCGCGGTTACGGCATCGGCAACCCCTGTAACAACTTGAGACGTTACCACAGGCGGGGGCGGAGGCGGGGGTGCGGTCTGTCTTCTGGTCTGTCTTTCGGGCCGACTCGCCTGCGCCTGTGCTTGCGCTTGCGCCCTTGCCTGCGCCCTCGTCTGCGCCACGTCAGCCCTTACAGACTTGGACGCAGATTTGGTGCCTATTCCATATATCAGATTCAAGCCCAATTTGGTAGGGCCAAAATAGCTTTTGAGGCCCTCGCCTATCTTGCCGCTGCAATCGGCGCAGGGGTATATGTCGTAAGATAAATAGGCGTATCCCACTCCCAAGGTGGCCTCAAGGTGCAGTTTGCGCTTGAAGTTATACCGGTATCCGTAGCTGAGGCCCGCTCCCGCCAACCATCCCTCGAAACGGTGGTCGTGCATGTATTTGGAAAAGGGAGGATGCCACAGTCCTCCTACATTGTAAAATGCGTAATGGCCGTGCAATCCTAAGAAATGCCCGCCAAAGGGTTGTTTGGTCCAATATCTGAACTCCGGCTGAATCAAAAAGTTTTTCCACATTACTTTGTGCGTGGTATTCCCGTCGGTGTGGCTAAAAATTGATTTGTTCCTTACCCAGTCGTTATAGTTTACCGGAATGTCTAAAGTGGTCTTATGGCCGACTTTAAATTCTACGCCCAAGTTTAAGGTCAAGATAGCAGCATCGTACAGTAGGTTGGTTTTGGCTGCCCATCTGGGATAAACCGTTTCCTGCTCTTCTTGCACAAACTGCGGATTGTTGTACAACTGGCCTAAAACGGCAGAAGGGAGCAGGACCAGCGTCATGAAAAGTAATCCCTGTATTTTCATATTCTATTGTTTAAGTATGGCTGTTATATGCAATTAAGGCCATCCGGACAAAGTCCGAAATGGCCGCTATTTTTATAATCAATTAGGTTCAAACTATTTAGGTTTTTGCGTTCAAAAATTGCTGCTACTTGTTGCAAGACCTCGAATAGGGCAACATGAAGGCGCGTACTATGTAGGTTAAGCAGTAGCATATCAATTGGACGCAAAGGTATAAAAAAAATATATGCACTACCAAAAATTTTTATGCAAGAATGGGCCATTTTTGTTAAAAAGGACTGAAGTTTCATGGATGGAATGTGCTAAATCATTATTGTTCATTTTTTTACACTTCATGCGATTCTCGATAAGTTATTGGTATTTTTTCGACAATTTCCCTTCAATATCCCAAGCAAGGGGGAGGCTTCAGTCCGGATTTTTGGTTTTCCGGCTCCCAAAATGTTGGGAATCCCCCCATTCATCCCAGCCAATTCTTATGCCCATGCGGTCGAGGTTTTGTTCAAGATGGGTCTTAGACAGCTCGGCATCGTCATGGATTCCGGGTTTGTTGTTATAAATTTGATAATTGTGCCTGACCGCGGAGAGGGTCATGTTGGGCATGATGATGTTGGCTCCGGCCAAAACGGCTTTTTCCCGCCCGTAGGCATCCAAAACCTGCAAGGCGGTGGTGGCGGCAATGTTTATGTCTTTCATCATCAGGCGGAGGAGGGCAATCATCTTTAGGGTCATTTGTAGCCTTTTGGCTTGAGGCCATAAGGAGTCTCTGAGGGCGTAGAACGGGGTGTCGGCATGTTCCAAATAAGGCCCCATGCCTACCATGTCTGCGTCAAAGTGTTTGAAAAACAGTAAGTCGTCTGCCAAATCATATTCGGTTTGATGGGGAAGTCCAATCATTACCCCCGTTCCGGTTTGATAACCCGCTTCTTTGAGGCGGTATAGAGCCTCTAATCTGGCCTCGTAGCCATGGCTTCCGTCTTGGGGATGCAAGCGGGCGTACACATCCGGATTGGAGCTTTCTATCCTTAGCAAATAGCGGTGCGCTCCGGCCTCAAACCATTCCCGATAGACTTCCAAGGGCTGCTCCCCGCAGGAAAGGGTTATGCCTAACTTGTTGTTTGTGCGGCGTTTTATCTCCCGTACCAAAGCCGTTATCCGCCGCGTAAAAGCGCCGCTTCTGCGCTCTCCGGATTGAATGACCAAAGAGCCGTAGCGGGCCTTTTGGGCAAAACCGGCCGCCTCCAATACCTGCTCATCGGTCAGGTCGTAGCGCTCCACGCGGGCATTGCCGCTGCGTATGCCGCAATACAGGCAATTTTTGTTACAGATGTTGGAAAGCTCAATCAGTCCGCGGAGGTGGACGGAGTCGCCCAGCAGGGCGGTTTTTTGGGACAAGGCCGCAGACAGCAGGGCTTGAATCCGCCCTTCATCTTCTGTGGCCAACCATGCCGCCAGCTCTTCCCGCGAACCACTAATACTGAGCATCAAAAAACTTTTTTCCGGCTTTAGTGTGGTCGGTTTTAAACGGCGCTACCGCCCGTTCAAAAATCCCCGACATATACGCCAAGGCCATTC
>WRBG01000099.1 GCA_009784635.1 Bacteroidales bacterium
AAATCAAACTGATTCCCGATAAGTTTAAAAACACCTATCGCCATTGGATGGAACATGTGCGCGACTGGTGCATATCGCGTCAGCTGTGGTGGGGACAGCGTATTCCTGCATGGTATCTTCCTTCGGGTGAGCATGTGGTGGCTGTTGACGCTGAACAGGCGCTGGAGTTGGCGCGTGCCATCAATCCGGAGATAAAAGCGCTTGACCTGCGTCAAGACGATGATGTGTTAGACACTTGGTTCTCGTCTTGGCTGTGGCCAATCAGCGTTTTTGACCCCTCCATTCCGGGGCATCCCCACGCTAAGCCCAATGCTGATTTGGCCTACTACTATCCCACCAACGACTTGGTTACTGCTCCGGAGATTCTTTTCTTTTGGGTGGCGCGCATGATTATGGCCGGACATGAATTTTGCGGCAAGCCTCCCTTTGAGCGTGTGTACTTGAACGGTATTGTACGCGACAAGTTAGGCCGTAAGATGTCCAAGTCTCTCGGCAATTCTCCCGACCCCTTAGAAATGATTGCCAAAAATGGAGCGGACGGCGTGCGTATGAGGATGTGGCTCTGTAGCAACGCCGGCAACGATATACTCTTTGACGAAAGTCAGGTGGAGCAGGGGCGCAACTTTTGCAATAAAATTTGGAACGCCTACCGGCTGATTAAAGGATGGCAGCCTTGGGAAAAAGCGCAGGACGACTGCTCCGCCCATGCCGTGCGCTGGTTCCGTCAGCGGATGGGGCAGACCATATTGGAGTTAGACGACTTATTTATGAAATTCCGCCTGTCGGAGGCGCTGATGTTGTTGTATAAACTGTTTTGGGACGATTTTTGTTCATGGTATTTGGAATGGGTCAAGCCGGAACGGGGCGAAGCGATTGATGCGGCTACTTACAAAGCCACGGTGGAATTTTTAAATGAACTGATGCAGCTACTCCATCCTTTTATGCCTTTTATTACCGAAGAAATTTGGCAAAACATGGCAGAGAGAGAAGCAGGGGAGAGCATTATGACGGCAAACCTGCCTCCTGCCTCCGATTCGGATTCCCTGTATATGAGCGGGGTAGAAGTATGCAAAGAAGTCGTCGTGGCCGTGCGTACCATCCGCCAGCAAAAAAAATTATCCCCCAAAGAGCCTCTGGAACTCTATGTACAGGGCGACTATACGCCAAAGTTTTTTCCCTTAATCCAAAAATTGGCCAATATTTTGAACATTACCTCCGGCGCTCCCCAAGGCCTTGCCGGTTCTTCATTTTTAGTCGGCACCACAGAATTTTTTGTACCCTTGGGCAGTCTGACGGATACCTTGGGCGAGCAAAAGAAACTGAATGAGGAATTGGATTATTTACAGGGATTTGTTGCCTCGGTGGAACGTAAACTTTCCAATCCCGAATTTGTGAAAAATGCTCCCGACAAGGTGGTGGAGGTGGAGCGCAAGAAAAAACAGGACGCTTTAGCCAAAATCAACACCATCCGGATGCAATTGAAAAATTTGGAATCGAATCCTTAGCGCCATCCACCTATGAAGCTCCCGGCCTTTTTTGCTCTATGGACAGCCGCAGTCGGCGTGGCCATAAGTGCATGTACTCCGGTGAAAGAGTTGAATGATGAGGCTTCCATCAGTCAAGTACAGCTGAAGTCGGTTTATCCCTCCTCTGTGGTCATGGGGGCAGCCAATATTGAACCCGACCGCGTGGAGATTCCGTTAATCTTTGGAAAATATCTGTTCCCCATAGAGTTGGAATTAGACATTGCCGCCGCTCAAAAAATAGATAAAATCATTGGCTTAGACAGAGGTAAACTTGTCTTTAATTCCCTTGAAGATATACATCGTATTGATTTGATTGCCTTGAGCGGGGTGGTACACAGTTATATCTTTCGGTTGCAGGAAGTGCCGAGTCGGGAAAATGCCGACATAGAAAAATTTGAGATAACATCTTGGACGCCAAACTCATTTCTGTTTGCAAAGACTCCGTATTACAACATCATCCATGGATGTATAGAAATAATCGGCATAAGCGACCACTTTCCTTTCACCATTGTTCCGGATATAACCGTTTCCGAGGGAGCGCGTGTAGAAGACTTGAGCTTAGACAGCTTTGCCTTTACCTCATACCACGCTGCCTTTCCATTACAGGTGGTGGCGGAGAGCGGCAAAGAGCGTACTTGGCAGATTAGGTTAAAGCAGGCACAAATCATTCGGCCGGACCAAGCTCCCGATGCCGATGTAAGAGAGCGTATGTCTTTTAACGCCCAAGATATGAGGGCGGTACTTTTGGGAGAAGATACGGGGGCAGCCATAAAATCCATATGGGTGGATGTGGAAAACAGCCTCATCAAGTTAGAGATGACCGCCCTTGACTTGTATGCCCAATGGGAAGCCCTTCTGTCTTTTTCCCTGCATCCCTATACGCAAATTGTTGGCTATGAGGCGGAGCAATCTTTTAGGATAGACGGTATGGGCATACAAAAAGGTTTTTATCTGATAGATATGTTAGAGGGTTATGGCGTGGAGTGGCAGATTGAGAGCGTAGCGTGGTTGAATCCGGCGGCGGAAGTCGAGTCGTTTGAATTATTGAATTATGAGTCGGGGTATGGACTGATTGAATTGGGCGTTCCCCTTATCTATCCTTTACTGGCTACTGTGGAAATTCCTGTGGAGCGGGGTTTTGACTTTCCGCTGACCGTTGACGCCTACCGCTTGCAGATTTCGGAGGACGCCACGTTCATGGAACCACTTCCTCAAAATTTCGTTTTTAATGACTTTGATGCTACACATACGCTAAAGATACAGGCGCAAAACGAAAGCGTCAAGAGCTGGACAATCGCCCTTTTTGATGCCCGCTCCGGCAGCAATGATGCGAGGGTAAACGGCTATACCATAAAATCTTATTCGGGAACCTCCCAAACCAGTAACAATCTGATTTTAGCTCCTGCGCCCGTCATAAATCTACAAGAAAGAACCATTAGCTTTCGTATATTGGACTGGGCCAATAAATTCCCTTTAAGGGTGGAGGGACATGTGGATATTTCTCAAGGAGCTGTACTTGTTCCTTTTTCGTTTACAGCCAATCATGAGTTTGTGTTTCATTCATTGGAAGATACATTCAGTTTTAGCGTGGTATCGGAAAACGGGGAAAGCCAACAAACATGGAGGGTGGTATTACAGAACGAAGCCCCAACGAGAAACAGCGCCAAAGAGGTAACGGACTTTGTTTCGGGGGCGGCTCTTTCGGGCTTCAGCATTAACGAAAAGTATTTGGAGCCCGGTAAACGGCAAATCACCTTGGTCGTAACCGAGAGGATAGAAGGAATCCCTCTGATTTTGGCGCCTCGGATTAGCGTATCGCCATCCGCTCGCCTTTTGGACATCGTATCGGGCGCCCCACTTTCCCTCTCTTTTGAACAGCCCAAGTTATTCTATGTGCAGGCAGAGGACGAAAGTACCGAGGAGTGGCGCATTGTGCTTATCCACGCCCCCCAAATCCCCAACAGCGACTTTGAGTCGTGGGGGAGGGCTAATAACAGCGATATGAATCTTTTGCCGGCAAATGGAACAGGCTGGTGTACCTCCAACAATTCCAACCTAAGTAATACCGTCCGCGTAGCCGGTTATAACTCGCCCTATGCGGTGCAGATGCAAACGGTATTACAAACCATGAATTTTGTGATTTTTAGGATTACCACCATTGCCGCATCCAGCGCCTTTTTGGGAAAATTTACCTTAAAGACGGGCGTAAACGATGTGTATAACCCCATCAGTATGACCAATATGGGCATTCCTTTTGCCGGAAACACCATACCCATAGCCTTTTCTATTGATTACAAATACATCCGAGGGGCCCAAATGATGTTTACCGAACCCAATTGGGGTTCGCTGATTCCCTCCTTTAGAAGTCCGGTACACATTCCCGGAACCGACGCCGCCTCGCTAAGGGTCGAATTGTTTCACCACCCTACGGGCGTCTTTGACTACGCCGCTGCCCGCAGCCGCAACGAGGCGATTGCCAGAGGAGAAATATTGGAAAGAAACAATGTGCCGGAATGGACGCAGGCTTATGTGCCGATTGAAATTGCCTCCGGAAAAGAAGGCTTGACGCCCACCCACATTGTAATAGTCCTTACTCCCAGTCATGAAGGGGACCAGTTTAAAGGCGCTCCCGGCAGCATCCTTACCGCCGATAATTTAAGGCTGATTTATTACAAACCCGAAGAGGGAGCTATACGGTTGGAGTAGCCATGAAAATATATATATATTCGCGTGAAAAATGTAGTTTGTGCATGAGACCAAAAATTCTTTTAATTGTGCTTGTATTTGGCGTGTGTTGTTGTTCACCCAAAGGAGAAAGCTCTATAACTATGGTAGATATTGGAGGCAGTAAGATGGCTGTCTTATCATTGAACGAGCTAAAGCCTAACGTGGTGAAAATTCCCCTCAGCAGTTTAGTCGAAAATTGCGAGTTGGTGCAACTGGAAACAAGGGAAGATACATATATTAGTCCGTGGTATACAATAGTTACCGACAAGTATATTGGAGTCAGTGAGGATAGACGTGCGCCTTTCAAACTTTTCGACCGTTCGGGAACATTTTTGTGCAATGTAGGTTCGGAAGGTAGAGGTCCCGGTGAATATTTTTGGAGTCCTTACGATGCCATTATTGACGACCAAAACGAGTTAGTCTATTTAGCGTTTGGTATGAGTACCAATATACACGTGTCTCATACATTAGGGCGATTTGTGAAAGATATTGTCGCGCCTTTTCGTTTGAACAAAGCCAAAATATTCCTGTCTGACGGCATCTTGACGGTTGTACACATGCCTTTTGCGAATACGAGGGCAATGGCGCTACAATTCGATGTTAACACCGGCGCTGTATTGAACGAAGTGGCTCCGCTCGAACATTTAATTGTGCAGAACTTTGACCGCGACATAATCAACACACGGAATGTACTGGGAATATTCGACTTTTCCTCTATGAACAGTGACACATTGTATCATTTTGACGTAAAAAACAACATGATACGTCCTGCTTTCCACATAACATACCATTCGCTTGAAGAACCATGGATGGTATATTTTCAAATGACCAAAGACCTACTCTTTACCAATGTATCATTTCTGGAAGTCGTTCCAAATATGATAGGACGGAAGTATGTCCCCAGAGCATTGGTTGCAACCGACCTAAAAAACAGAACATCATCGTATATCACTGTGGTCAACGATTATTACGGTAATATTCCTGTTCAAGTCAGTTATTCTACGTTTTGCTATGGTCATTACGTGCTTAATATTGAGCCTGAAACCTTGATGGCAGACATTGAAAACCGCCTTGCCGAAAGCAGTTGTACCGACACTGACAGGCAAATACTTAACACGACTCTTTCAACCTTGAAAGAAGGGTCTAATAATGTAGTGTTTATTGGGAAATTGAAAAGTGAAATAAAAACGAAATTGTGGTAATATTATAAATATGTTAAAGATTGATACCGACATCGAAGTTCGATATTACGAAACCGACCAAATGGGAGTGGTACACCACTCCAACTACATCCGCTATTTTGAAACCGCCCGCACCCTGTCCATGAAAAAAGCCGGAATACCTTACGACAACATGGAGAATCAAGGAATCGTCATGCCTATTGTGGCTGTTTCCTGCGCCTACAAACGTCCGGCTCTTTTTGGAGATACCATTAGGGTGACAACCATTTTGGAAAAATTACCCACCGTAAAAATCGACTTTAAATACGAAGTCCGTAATGGCGAGGGGGTATTATTGGCAACAGGCTCTACGGTACTCGCGTTTGCCAATAAAGAAACTTTGCGCCCTATGCGCGCTCCTCAATATCTGCTCGATATTTTGGCGCCCCATTTTGTACTACCATGCTGATTCCCGACCTTTATACCTCAGAACAAGTTTCCCGCACGGAGGCCTCCGGTCAGGTGGTTGTTTGCTTTAATCCCGCCCATCCGCTGTATGCCGGACACTTTCCCGGACAACCTGTTACGCCGGGCGTCTGTCTGATTCAAACCGCGACTGAACTGCTGTCGGAGTTACAGGGAGCGCCCTTGCGTTTGACCGGTGCGCGCCACATTAAGTTCTTGCAGATGCACACGCCCGCCATGCCTTTGCGGTTTGAACTGAGCTGGGCGGAAGAAGCCCTTAAACTGCGCGGACGTATTGCCATTTTTCAGAACGATACCTGTATTGCCAAGATTGATGCCTACTTTGAAGCCACATAGCCATATCTGCGTAGTAGTCCCCACCTACAACAACGCAACCACGCTGGGACAGGTGGTGGCCGATGTTCGTGCGCGTGGATACGACCTGTTGGTGGTGAACGATGGCTCTACAGACTCTACCCCGCAATTGTTGGAGCGACTCAAGCAGGAGTCGACCGTGAGTAAAGCGCCGTTACATGTCATATCGTATCCCAAAAACAGGGGCAAGGGGTATGCGCTTCGTCAGGCGATTGGGCGGTTGAACGAATGGGGTTATCGCTACGCCGTCTCTATAGATGCAGACGGGCAGCATACAGCCAAAGACATCGCTTCCTTTATTGATGACATACATCTGCATCCTAACGCTTTGTTTGTGGGCGCCCGCGGGATGAAGCACCCCAATATGCCGGGGAAGAACAGCTTTGCCAACCGCTTTTCCAATTTTTGGTTTGCGGTGCAGACCGGTCGCCGCTTGCCCGATACGCAGTCGGGGTTTAGGCTGTATCCCATAGAGAGGGTGGCTAAGATGCGCTTTTTTACCCGTCGTTATGAGTGGGAGATAGAGGTGCTGGTGCGGTCGGCGTGGGCGGGGATTCCAATTGTTGCTAAGCCCATATCGGTCTATTATCCGCCTGCGGAGGAGCGCGTGAGTCACTTTAGACCCGGTATCGACTTTTTGAGAATCGCCCTGCTCAACACCTTTCTCTGTTTTGGGGCGCTGTTCTACTTTTATCCCGTCTGTTGTTTTAGACGTATTTTTTGTCGCTCGCGAATGTCGGGCGTTCATTGAGGTTGACACGAGATAGTCGAGATTCGCCTGCCGTCAAGCGCGGCGCGGATGAAAAGGCGTAGCATGAATCAAAGCATCCATGAACCATGTCAAAGAACGATGATGCTAATTCTTTACGCAGCGGACGGATAAGCCTTGAGTCTTTCCACAGTTCGCGGATATAATAATTTGGTTGGTTGAAATTGAAAAGAAGATTCCATAGGACAAACCGGGAGTAGATTCATTAGCAGCCGAAACGGCACCCCAGTCGTCAACGTAAACAAGCCCGCTTTCCACTCGAACGCCAGCATCAGGCAAGAATGTAAATCGTCAGCAAAAAGTGCACTAAAAGTATAGATTAGGTGTGTAGTTTTTTGGAGTCCAAAAATGTTTAACTTTAAAGCCCGATTAACCACCATGAGACCCTCCAAAAAGACT
>WRBG01000100.1 GCA_009784635.1 Bacteroidales bacterium
AATAAACGTCCGAATAGCGCATCACCGGATGGTCGGACAAGCCGTTAAAGCCATCTCGGTTTGGAAATTTAGTTACCAGCGTCCAACCAACATTGGGACCGACTCCGGCAGAAAAGAAGGTTTGTTTGCGGACATCGTCTTCGTCATACATAGCAAAAAAATCAGTCGGCACCCTAAGGTCCGAGTATCCGTTGGGCAGGTAGATGTAACCCAAAGAAGCCGTATTTCCGTAGTCATCAGACATATTGGCAATAGCAAACATGTACTCTGTCTTGCTGGCTGCATTATACCTCTTGCCCCAGGACTCTCGATAATTGCCATTACTTAGGATGGTATATCCGCTGTTATTGATAATGTCGGCAAGCAGGGGCCTGGCTTTTGCGTAATCCAACTGGGCCATATATACCCTGGCCAAAATGGCCTTGGCCGACCAGTGGTCTATCCGGTAGGGGGCATGACCGGCAGTATTGGCAGGGGTGAGCAAACTACAAGCCGACAGCAGGTCGTCTATAATCATGTCGTAGGTCGTCCTCAAGGTTTCCCGCGCGGGAAGTTCATAAATGTCGGGGTTAGTCTTATAGGCTATGCCCAAGGGATCATTTTCGTTGCCCGCATAGGCCTGAGAAAAGAGGCGGACCAGCTCAAAATGCATAAGCCCACGCAAAGCTAAGGCCTCTCCTTTGATCTTCTGTTTTTCCGCATCCGTGCCATCAATATTGTCTACGCGCGCCAATATCTCGTTGGCAGCATATATTATCACATAACAAGCCGCAAAAATGCTTGTGGTAGGCTCTCCGGAAGAGATGGTGGTTGTCCACTGGGCAACAGCCAAGAACCTGCTGGCGGTGGTGGGAGCAAGAATGACGTTTTCGGTAGCGGCATCGGCAGTAACAAATATCATACGGCCGTATCTGGCCTCGGTCTGTAGCCGGTCGTACAGGCCCAACAGCGAATGATTGGCTGTAACAGCATCTATAATAGCTCTTTCATTAGAGATGGACGTAAATGGATTGCGGTCCAAAAAATCATCGCAAGAAGCAGCAAAGATTCCTAAACAGCATATTAATGTCATTATTTTTTTCATCATGGTATGGTTTTAAAATTTAAGGTCTATGCCAAAGGTAATCGTACGGGCATTGGGGTACGACAAGGTATTACTTCCGCCGCTGCGTCCGCCGCCCACTTCGGGATCCAAGCTTGGGAACCGGGTAATCGTAAATAAATTGGTTGCTTGGGTGTACAGGCGCAGGTTATTGAGGCCTACGGCGTTTACCCATTTTTGGGGCAAACTGTATCCAAAGTTAAGGTCTCTCAATCGAATGTAAGAGCCGTCCAATACGTTATAGTCCATATTATTATTGCCAAAGGTACTGGTTGGATAGCCGAACACAGCCTTGGGGAAGGTGGCAATATCGCCTTCTTTTCTCCACCTCCGGGTATGCGCAGATTCATGCACATTATACCAGCTCCTGTAACCCATGCCGGTGGCTGAGAGCCAATATTGTTCATATACCTTGTTGCCGTAGGTAAAAAAGAACATGAGTGAGAGGTCAAAGCCAAAGGCAGCAAAACGATTGGTAAGTCCTCCAAAGAAATAGGGAGAGGCAGTTCCGGCAATCCTGCGGGTATCGCCCTTTTGGGAAATACTGTACATGATTTCGCCGTCCAGGTCATAATACATGGGACGACCGTCCGCGGGGTTTACTCCGGCCCAAGCGTATTGCCAAAATGATTGAATGTCATGGCCTTCACGATAAACAAATGCTCCGGTGAATATGTCGCCTTCATTTAACTTGGTAATCCTGTTTCTATTGTGGGAGACGTTCATATTCACATTCCATACAAAATTTTTGAGGCGTACGGGGTTGGTATTCAGCGACACCTCTATGCCTGTGTTGTACATCGTTCCCATGTTGGAAATGATAGTGTTAAAACCGGAGGTACGCGAAAGCTGACGGTTGAGTAGCATGTCGGTGGTGTTCTTGTGGTACCAATCAATGGTCCCGCCCAAACGGCCCCTAAGCATAGAGAAATCAATGCCCACGTTGCCGGTGGTTACTGTTTCCCAGGTCAATTCGGGATTGGGGGCGGAGTTGGGATATATCGCAGGAATATTGTCGTATTTATCTACTGCGTAAAGACCCCTAGAGGCATAGCGGCTGATTCCGGAGCTATTGCCCTGTGTTCCGTAGCTGGCGCGCAGTATAAGGGAGTTAAACAAACCGCCCTTTAGAAAAGGTTCGTTGGTTACCCTCCAGGAACCTCCCACAGACCAAAACTGACTCCATCGGTGGCCGGAAGCAAGCCGGGAGGAGCCGTCTGTACGTATGGTGGCTTGCAGGTAATAGGTGTTGCGGAAGTTATAGTTTATGTTAGAAAAGAAAGAGGCAACCGCCGAATTCAGCTTGTCTCCTATTACATCACGGGGAATAGCGGCAGAAGACATGAAGGTTAATCCGCCCGGAGGAAGAGATTGTCCCTGTCCTCCAATGGTCCCATATCCTTCTTCTGAGGCTTCTTGAGCCAACAAAAGATTGAAGCTGTGGTCTCCAAAATCTTTCATGTAGTTTAGGGTAAGGGTCTCCGTCCATGTATGTATTTCCCGTACGGACTGGTCAATAAGTCCAAAGCCGTAGGAAGCCGAATTGCCTCTGGGACGGGGGTCCTTCCAGTCGTATTCGTTGAGGTAGCTATAGTCGCCGCCGACTACAAACTTCAGCACCAAATTGTCGGTAAAGGCGTAGGTGGCATTTGCGTTAAGGCCGAGCCTTGAGGTCCTCTGCATATAATCATCCCATTCGGCGTTGGCCAAGAAGTTGGCGTTGGAGTAACCCACCACATAATCAACGTTGGGTCCGGTCGGGGCTGGAGAATAACTGCCATCGGCCGGATTGTACAGAAAAGAACCCGGATCAATAATTCCCGCATCAATGGCAGAATAGATCATGGCGCCAAATATAGGACTGTTGAAGTTGGTACCGGTAGTCCGGTTATTTTCCTGCATCTGATACGTCAAACTGGTGTTTATACCAAAGCTTAACTTGCTATTAACCCTATGATTAAAGTTTAGTCGGCTCGAATAACGCTTGAAACCGGTCCGTATTACCATACCCGCATTATCATGATAACCTAACGAAAACAAGTATCGGGAATTATCATTCCCGCCGGACATGGTAAAATTGACATCCCTTGTGGGCGCGTCGTCTCTAAAGGCTGCCTTTACCCAGTCAAAATCGTAGAAATCGTAGTCGGCATTACGCACCCGATAGGTATCGGCAATGGTTTTGAGTATAGGCCGGCCGGCTACATTTACGGTAACGTTTGGATAGTTGGCGTTGAGCAGAGCCTCTGTTTGAAACTCTATAAATTCTTCTTTGTTCATCATCCTAAAGTTCCGTGAAGTGCGGGCAGAGAATCCGGTAGACATCCTTAGGTTAAACTGTGTTTTGCCGGCCCTGCCCTGTTTGGTGGTAATCAACACCACCCCATTGGCGGCTCGGGATCCGTAAATGGAGGTGGCCGCGGCATCCTTTAAGACCACCATCGACTCAATGTCGTTGGGGTTAAGGGTGGACAACATGTTGTTGTTGGCAGTGGAAGCTCCGGAAGTTCGTGCAAAGTTTCCGGTAGTCATGGGGACTCCGTCCAGCACATAAAGCGGAGTCGTACCTCCGGAAACAGAATTAATCCCACGGATCGTCACCTCCTGTCCGGCGCCCGGCTGCCCGGATCCGGATAGGGAAAGTACGCCGGCGGCATTCCCCTGTAAGGCTTTGTCCACAGAGGTTACAGCCATTGTGAGTTGCTCTCCCCTTACCGTGGAAATTGCCGCAACTTGAGAGCCCGGCCTGGAAACCCCGTAACCGATAACGGTTACTTCTTCCAATACCGCAGTGTCGCCTTCCAAGATTACATTAATTACGGAACGACCCGATACGGCAATCTCCACCGACTTCATGCCAATAAAGGTAAAGACTAAGACGTCATTGGCAGATGCGGCAATGGTATACCTGCCATTAAGGTCGGTCGAGGTACTCCTGTTTGTGCCTTTCACCACAACATACACCCCGGTAAGAGGCTCTTGGTCTGAAGCATCGGTTACGATACCCGTTACTTGCAGGGATTGTGCCCACAGAGCCCCCCCCCCCGCAAACAGCAGGCATACAAATAACGAAAAGATTTTTTTCATAAAAATAAGTTTAGGTTAATGAATTGTTTATATGTTTTTAAGTACCATGTGAAAACATCCGAGTGCAAAAATAGTAATTATTTTGGTAACCTGCAAATTTTTTACAGCACGGGAAGGGTCTCCAAGCCGGCGACTAACAGTAGGAAGTCGTGAATGTAGGCCATTCGGCTTTCCATTTGGGTGTAGTCGAGCAGGTGGGATTTGTCTCCCGGGCGGTGGTAGTCGGAATGTATTCCGCTGGTAAATAGGACGGTCGGAATTTGCTTTTGGAAAAAATTTCGATGGTCAGAAGGAAAATAGTCGGTCTCCAAAATCTGAGGCCGGAGGAAGGGAGGAAGGTCTACCGATTCCAGCATATGGGGCAATCCGGTGTCCGGCGCCAAGGTATAGGCGCTAAAAGTATGGCCCGCTCCGCTTCGCCCTATCATGTCTATATTGACCATAAACACCGTATGGGAGATGGGGGCAAAGGCGCGGTTCACAAAGTACCAAGAACCCACCAATCCGATTTCTTCGGCGCCAAAAGCCACAAAAACCAAAGACCTTTTGAAAAGCCAAGGTTGGGCGGCCATAGTTTTGGCCAATTCGAGCATCACGGCTACGCCGGAGGCATTGTCGTCCGCTCCCGGGTAGACCACCAAAGAGTCCCGCCCGTTCATGCTGATTTTTTGAAGTCCCAAATGGTCGTAATGCGCCCCGATTACTATGTACTCCTCCTTGAGTTTGGGGTCGCTGCCCACTACGATGCCCACAATATTTTGAGAAGAAAGGGTGTCTCCATGATGCCCTAACACAAAAAAATCTTGAACGCCATCGGGATAAATAAATTCCAAACCGTAAGCCTTGAAGCAACGACTGATGTAGGCGGCCGCCTTTTTTTCTCCGGCCGTACCCGCTCCTCGTCCGGCCAAAGAATCGGCTGTGAGTATGCGCACATGCTCCCTTAGGGCGGCTTCCCGACCCGCTTGGGCGCGGAGGGGGTGAAAAACCGGCAACAGTCCCAAAAACAGAACGCCGCATAAAAAAATACGCTTAAAACCAAACATATAAAATCGTTGCCTCAAAAAGTGTGCCGCAAATTATACGCCCTTGTAAAAAGGAGTTTTTACCGCCTTAGCTTTCAATAATTTGCCCCGAACATTGATAAATACCTCCGTATCTATTTTGCTAAAACCTGTTTGGACATAACCCATGCCGATACCTATCTTTAAATAAGGGGACATGGTTCCGGAGGTTACTACCCCTACGCCTCTGCCTTGGGAGTCGCAAATCTCATATCCGTGGCGGGGAATACCGCGGTCTATCATTTCAAAGCCCACTAACTTTCTTTGTATGCCGACAGCCTTTAGGGCAGCCATATAGTCTTTATCTATGAAGTCTCCTTTGGCCTCGGCAAATTTGGTAATCCAACCCAAACCGGCTTCCAAAGGCGAAGTGGTATCGTCAATATCGTTTCCGTAGAGGCAGTACCCCATTTCTAAACGCAGGGTATCGCGGGCGCCTAAGCCGATGGGGCGAATCCCAAACGGAGCGCCTGCTTCAAAAACCGCTTTCCACAACTTTGGCCCGTCCTCGTTGGCCACATAGACCTCGCATCCGCCCGAACCGGTGTAGCCCGTGGTAGAAAAAATCGCATGGGGGATGCCGGCAACGGTCAATTTTTTGAAGGTATAATATTCCATATCCTCCACCGATTGGTCGCAGATTTGCTGCATGACCTTGAGCGCCAAGGGGCCTTGTATGGCCAACTGGCAAATTTCGTCGGAGGCATTGTACAACTCCTTGCCGGGCGTAATTCCAAACTTGGGCGCAATGGCGGCTAAATGGTCCCAATCTTTTTGGATATTGGCGGCATTGACTACCAGCAAATAGGTTTGCGCGTCTATGCAGTACACCAATAAATCGTCCACAATCCCTCCCTTTCCATTGGGGAAACAGGAATACTGCACCTTTCCGGACGTGAGCAGGGAAGCATCGTTGGAAGTGGTATGCTGGACAAAAGCCAAAGCATTAGGGCCTTTTACCCAAAATTCGCCCATGTGGCTTACGTCAAAAACCCCGACCCCGTTGCGCACGCACATATGCTCCTCGCTGATGCCTGCATATTCTACGGGCATATTGTATCCGGCAAAGGGTACCATTTTAGCTCCCAAATCGATATGAAATGGGGTAAACGCGGTTGGGTTCATTAGTTTACGGGAGCGTTTTCATTCATCCTGCGGAACTCCTCCTGCAGGCGGTACACCTCATTCATCCTGCGGAACTCCTCATTAAGACGAAAATTCTCGTTCATTCTGCGGTAGTCCTCATTCACATTTATGACGCGGTAATCGTCATTCCTCATGCGGTGGTAGTCGTTAGTACCCCCATGCAGGTTTTGTCTGAGGTCGTAAATCCAAACATCGTAAGGAGTGTAGGGAACCCGTTCCAACAACTGGCGCATACTCCTGTGCGCTTCTGTATAGTTGTCGAAAGAGGCAGCCGATACGGCCGATAAACCATTTCTGAAACGCATTTCCACCGGTTTATACCCGCTGTGGGTTAATTGGGCCATCATCCTTGCAGCGTTCTCCTGCATCATAAAACAGCCGAAAATCACGTGGAAGCGATTCACTTCGAGCTGCTTTGGGGTCTCGGCAGTGGCATTTTGGGACTCGGCGCGGACCATGGAATCCAGTCGCTCCGTCTCTTTTTGACGGAGTTGTTCTCTTTTCATCTCTGAAATCTGTGCGGAAGTAGGCATTCCCAGCCGACCCCTAACATAGTCGCAGGAATTTAGACTTAAAGCCACCATTAGTACGAGCGTACAAAAACCTGTTCTTTTCATTTCTAAAGGGTTTGAATATTTGACGGCACAAAGATACTCTATTTGTTTTGGTTTTGACAAAAAAATGTATCTTTGAGGGGATGAATTATCGCACATTTTTTTTACCGATACTGTTATTCAATCTGTTTCAGGCGCCTCATGGAGCTTATGCTCAAGATGCGGCGGCGTGGATTCGTAAGTTGTATGCTCCTAAAGCCGACACGGTATCCCTCATTTTTTTGGGCGATATCATGCAGCACAGCACCCAAATTACAGCCGCAAGAACAGAACACGGATATGATTACCTCTC
>WRBG01000101.1 GCA_009784635.1 Bacteroidales bacterium
TCTATGACCCGGATAAATCAGTACTGGTCAGCGGTATGTCCTTTTTTAACCAAATAAATTTTTATTATTTGGAACATCCGGAACATTCATTTTCCATTTCTTCTGCTAAAAAGGCTACGCACTACAATTTGGTACGACAGATAGGAGAAATGGCAGAACGGCCGTGGTATTATGGATCGCGTTGTCGCGCAGATGATATGATTGTGTTTACCTACCTTGGCGGGAAGAAAGGGTATGAAATGGATTCGCTAGATGATAATTATCTGCACATTGTGGACCGGAATGGAAAGTTTCAACGCATGATTCAGATAAATAGACCGTTTGCAGGAGAGGCTTTTGATAAGCGTACGGGTTACTTGTATGGAGTCGATGCTGAAACATGGGATATTATAAAATACAAAATCAGATGATGTTTGTAAGAATGTGGTAATGGTGGGGAATCCATTGTACAATCCCACATTATGGGCGCTGTATAAAACCACCATCCAAAGGATGATTGACAACGATGGTGTATTACCGGAACGATAATACATCAATGTTTTACGCACCTAAAGAAATTTTCTTCCGATATTTGAATCCTAAAGTTGCATTCAGTTGTTGAATCTACAGAACCTACGATTGTAAAAAAAGTTTGGTCGTTCAGAAAATTAACCCGTTATTTGTACATTATTGATAAAAACATTTTAATCTTTTCACATAATGAAAATAGGCAAACATACAGTAGTCGCCTTGACCTACGAATTGGAAGTAGACAACGAAGTTATTCAATCGGTACAAGAAGACCGGCCCATGGAATTTATCTACGGCACCGGTTACCTCTTGCCTAAATTTGAAGAACAGATACTTGACAAGGAAGCGGGAGACGGCTATGATTTTACGCTCAAGGCAGCCGATGCCTACGGGGAAGAAGACCCCGAAGCCTTTGTTGAACTGTCCAAAGACATTTTTAAAGTCAACGGCCAAGTAGAAGCCGGCGTACTTACCGTTGGCCGCGTGCTTCCCATGCAGGACGTCCATGGCAACCGCTTGAGCGGCACCATTGACGAGGTCCGCGAACACACGGTGGTCATGAACTTTAACCACGCCCTTGCCGGAGCCGACTTGCACTTTACCGGCGCTATTGTGTCGGTACGTCCGGCTACGGAAGAAGAGTTGGCCAACGGGTTGTATCCGAATCAGAGCGGATGCAGTCCTTCCGCCTGTTCTTCCTGTTCCCAGGGATGCTCATAATGATGCAGCGATTCGTACATAAGATTCTTGAGAGCAAAGCGCTGATTTTTATAGCAATATTTGCTCTTGTGTCGCTTGGATCCTGCTGTAAGTCCCCACCCGATATACCCGTAGAAAGGTCTTTGCTCATTTATATGGCAGCGGATAGCGACCTAAGTGCTGTTTCCTATTCCAATATTGAAATGCTGAAACAGGGCTTTCTTCCCAAAAACGGAAACATTATCATATACCATGATCCGGCGGATGCCCCGCCCCGACTATTTCGTTTGGTAAAGCGAGGTACGGAGGTTGTGGAGGAGCTTATTGAACAGTATGCCGAAGAAAATTCGGCCACGCCGGAGGTGCTGACCCGTTGCCTGTTGCGTATGCGCGAACTGTATCCCGCAGAAGATTATGCGTTGATATTGTGGTCTCATGCCACGGGTTGGGTGCCGTCAGGAACCCGAGTCGTGTTCAGAGCGTCAGCGTCTTTCTTAGATATGGATCATCCTCAAGTGAAAACCTTTGGCAGAGACGGCAGGCAGGAAATGGAGTTGGACCAATTGGTATCGGCCATATCTGCCTTCCCTTATCGCCTTTCGTTTGTTTTGTTTGACGCTTGCTTGATGGGCGGTATTGAGGTGGCATACGCGCTCAGAAATCTTACGGACTGGATTATCGCTTCACCGGCCGAGGTTATTGCCGAAGGCTTTCCCTACGACCAAATCATGCAACCCATGTTCCTGCCCAAGCCCGATTTAGAGAAAGGATTAGAAGAGGTATGCGCCGCGTTTTACCGGTTCTATAATGAAAAAATCGGTTTCAACAGAACTGCCACCGTAGCGCTCTATCGCACCGAGGCTTTGCCTCAGTTGGCGACTTCGGTTAAATCTATATTTGAGGCCCACAGAGATAAGGTCAATACGTTTGTGCCCACCGGCTTGCAGTATTACGACCGATTGACGTCCAGCCCCCATCTGTTTTATGATTTGGACCATTTTATCAGACAAGTTGCCACATCTACGGAGTATGAGGGATTTTCTCAAGTTTTTGAGAAAGTGGTTACTTACAAGCAGGCCACGCCTTCCCTTTTTCCCGGATTGTCTTATGAGATTCCTATTCATCACTACGGAGGAATATCTACCTATATCCCTGTCGGCTCCCAACCCACCTTGCGGGAAGCCTACAAAAAAACCGACTGGAATAAGGCCGTAGGTTTGCTCGAATAAAAAAAAGTCGTACTTTTGCGCCTCCTTAGCTTTTTAAGGTGCCATGGGGTCCGGAAAGTCCGGACTGAGTAACACAACAAAGAAGTAACATTATGAAAATTTTTGAACTAAACGGCGTTCTTCGCCCCAGCCTAACCAAGGCTTCTGTTAAATCACTGCGTAAAAACGGTCAGGTACCCTGCGTGTTATACGGGAATAAACAGGAAAACATCCATTTTTCGGTTTCTGCCCGCGAACTCAAAGACTTGATTTTTACCCCCCAAGTTTATATCGTTTCCATTATTGTAGGCGGTAAAAAACATTTAGCCATCCTGCATGAGGGACAGTATCATCCCATGACCGACGAGGTATTGCACCTCGACTTTTTGGCCGCCGATGAGGCGCATCCGGTAAGCATTGCCATTCCCATAGCGATAGAAGGCGTATCCGAAGGGGTAAAATCCGGAGGTAAATTGATTATCAATACCAGAAAGATACAGGTCAAGGGATTGATTAAGGATTTGCCGGACACCCTTCCCGTAAATATCGGCGAGCTTAAATTGGGAAAAAATATTGTGGCCGGTGATTTGGAATATCCCAAGATACAAGTGGTTACTTCTAAGTCAACCATTGTATGCACCGTCAAGATGACCCGTGCCGCCTTGGGCGCTGCCGCTGCTGCCGCCGCTGCCGGTAAATGAGTTATTTAGTGGTCGGTTTGGGTAATATCGGCCCGGAGTATGCCGATACCCGACATAATATAGGATTTTGTGTATTGGACGCCTTAGCCAAGGCGTCCAATACTTCCTTTTCCGGTTTGCGTTACGGCTCTTTGGCCGAGATGACATTTAGGGGAAAGTCGGTCCTTTTGCTCAAACCGTCCACCTACATGAACCTTAGCGGCAAAGCCGTAAATTATTGGATGCGAGAAACCAACACGCCCTTGGAACGCCTACTGGTGGTATTGGACGACCTTGCTTTACCCTTGGGAACCATACGTATGCGCAAACAAGGCAGCGATGGAGGGCATAACGGATTAAGAAGCATCAACCTTGTTCTCGACACCCATGCCTACACCCGTTTACGTGTGGGCATTGGCAGTAATTTTAGAAGGGGCCGGCAGGTAGATTATGTATTGGGACCTTGGGACGATGATGAACTCAAAGAGTTGCCTTTTGTCATTGATAAATGCCGAGGGGCTATTGAGGTCTTTGTAACCCAAGGCCCCGACAGGGCAATGAATACATACAATACCACATGGACACCCTCCCCCGCGTAGACAAATACCTTTGGGCCATTCGCGTGTTTAAAACAAGAAGCGATGCCGCCGATGCCTGCCGGAGCGGAAAGGTAAGGCTAAACAACTTGGAAGCCAAACCGTCAAGGGAGGTGAAAGCAGGGGATTTATTGGAAGTGCGTAAGGGTCCCGTACACTATCGCTATAAGGTGCTTGGGCTTCTGGAACAAAGGGTTGCCGCCAAAAATTTGGCTCCATACGTGTTAGATATTACCCCTCCCGAAGAATTAGCCAAAGCGCAAAAGCCAAACGAAACGGTATTGCTGTGGAGGGAGCGGGGTACCGGCCGGCCGACCAAAAAAGAAAGGCGGGACATAGACCGCTTGATGGGCCGGTTGGAGGATTAAGGAACCCAAATTTCGAGTATTGTGGCAGAAGAACCTTCCGGTTTTATGGTATACTGATTCATAGATGCCGGAATCAGACTAAGGCTTCCTTTTTTCAGACTGACGGTTTCGTTGGCCTGTATATGTACGGCGCCTTCTGCACATATCAGCAGGCGAAAGCTGGAGCCCAAAATATTGGAGGAGCAAAGAGGGCCTGTGATGGTTTTTTTGACTAAATGAAACCAAGGCGTTATTACTGACTTTTCGCGCTCGTTTGGCAGGAAATCGGGCAACGGAAAAGGCTTCCAATCAATGGCGTCCATGGCCAAGTCCAAGTGCATTTCTCGAGCCGTTTCCTTGTGCAATTCCCGCCCCCAGTCATAGACCCTGTAGGTAATGTCCGAAACCTGTTGTATTTCTACCACTACCAAACCGCCTCCGGCTGCATGTACGGTCCCCGGAGGGATGTATATCAGATTGCCGGTGCGGGGATTAAGTTCGTGCATTACTTCGGGCAGGGTTTGGTCCAAACAGCGTTGCCTAAAGTCGGCGGAAGTCATAGGGCGATTAAAACCCAAATACATACAGGCGCCGGGCGCAGCATCCAGCACATACCACAGTTCTGCTTTTCCGTAGGCGTTATGCCGGGCCTTGGCTAATTCGTCTGAGGGATGAACTTGAAACGACAAGTAGTCGTTAATGTCCAATAATTTAACCGATAATGGAAACTCATTGGCAAATTTCCGGTATACCCCTTCGCCCACCAAGTCTTCCATATAGACTTCTATCAGTTCGTTGATTTCATTGTCCGATAAAAAACCGTTGCTTACCACAGAGTTATTCCCTTCGAGTCCGCAAAGCTCCCAACTTTCCCCAATTTTTAAATCGCTTGGGAATGAGGGACGCATGTGTTTGGCCAAATAATCCCCCCCCCAAACCCGCCCTACGGGAACAGGGGTGAAACAAAGCGGGTATAATGAACTCATGAGGGATTTCGACAAGGAAGTTTTTTATACAGTACCCAAACAATAGAGCCGACAATCAAGGCGGCGGCTGCTAATATCCAATAATAATAGGGGGCGCCCACCACATCATAAGTAGAGGCATCTTCGGGCAGGTGGGGAAAGGACAGGGCAAGGGCAACCGATAAGCCGTTGTTTACGGCGTGCATAAAAATAACGGCCCACAAAGAGCGGGTTTTCCAATAAATCCATCCAAAAAGCAGACCCATTAAGAAAGCGGGAACAGCCTGCCAAGGATTCATATGAATCACGGCAAACATACAGGCCGACCAAACAATAGCAGCGCGGGGCGAATATCCTCTTTTCAGCAATCCATTGATGGCCACTTTGCGGCAAAGCCACTCTTCCAGCAAGGGGGCCCAAACCACTAAAGCAAGTACAGATAGCCAACCGTGGTTGGTTAGTTCCTCAAATAGTTTCTTTATAAAATCGGGCATCTTCATCCACATAGTCAGGGGTTCGGCCAAAATGGCGAAGGCGGGCGTCAACACCAGCAAGAGGATAAAAAATACCGGTCCGGAAAGCGACCCAAAGGAGCGGGAATCCCCTTCCGCAACAACTTCTCCCTTGCATATTTTTTCTTCATAGCTGTTTTTGGCCCGTATCCAAATGAAAGGAATAGCTACCGCAAACAATAGGGGGTAGAGGACTAAAGGGATGGCGCCGGGAGGTATTTGCGTGAAGGATGTCAAGATAATAGAAGCGATGGTTGTCACCATGCTGCCTCCCAAGCATACCAAAGCAAGCATAATCAACCAGAGTTCTCCCAATGAGGGGGCGTAAGCCCAAAGATATTTTCGCATAATTTTTTTCCAAATATAGATATATTTTGCTTATCTTTGAATCCTTATTCGATAAATCAAAAAGATGAATAACCTAACCAAACTTGTTTTGAGGCGAAAAAGCATACGCCGGTTTGCCGAATGTTCCATATCGGATCTGCAAATCAATACCATGTTAAAGGCTGCCATGGCGGCGCCTACTGCCAAAAATGCCCAACCTTGGCATTTTGTGGTGGTAGAAGACCTCGGTATGCTCCAATATTTGTCGGAACGCCTGCCTTATGCAAAAATGCTGTCTTCTGCCACTTTAGCTATTGTAATATGCGGAGACACCCGTGTACATACGGGGGAAGGCGCCAATAACTGGATACTTGACTGTGCGGCAGCTACCCAAAACCTCTTGCTGGTAGCAGAATCCATGGATTTCGGGGCGGTCTGGACCGGCTGCTATCCATATAAAGAGCGTATAGATACGGTTCGCGAGGCCCTAAAACTTCCGGATTACATGGTGCCCCTCAATGTGATTCCGGTTGGCGCGCCTATGGGTAACGAGCGCCCTTTGGATAAATGGAAACCGGAGCGGATACACAAAGAACAGTGGTAGCCGGTTATTACTGGCTACAGTATGTAAATAAACGGATGAGGTCTTCTCCATTGGAAAAGTTTACCGGTTCTTGCTTGAGATAGTCTTTCAAGCCCGGTCTCTGTCTGCCAAAAACTCTGGTAAACCCGGACCTGTTGGCCAGTCGGTACCTCCTTGCGGCATAAATGTAGTAAGTGTCTGTTTTAAAATATATTGCATCTTGTGCAAGCGATAAGGAGAAATAATTTGGGTCCGCTGTTATAGCAGAATAGGAGGTGATGGATGTAGTGGAAGAAGTTGTCCCGTAGGCGCCATGTTTTTTGATATCACCGACTTTGTACTGTCGGTGTACTAAAAACTCAACTCCGGAATCGTCCGCGAGGATTTCCAGATAGCCTTTAGGCGTCTGTTTAAATATGCGTTTCCCAAAAACAATAAACTGAACGACATCTCCTAATGCTAAAATTGTTCCGGTTGGGTCAATGAACTCCATTTCTCCGGTGAGGGCATTGTAGTTCATTTGCACTTCAAAAGATTCATGCTGGCGAAACACGCGGGCATTTTGAAATTCGGGAAACAGATACTTGCCGGAAACCGATATCTGATTGATGTCCTCTCCGAATTTTACAGTAACCGGTTCTTGTCCATGTACATGTATTTCAGTCAAAAAGAACAGAATAATCGGGAAAAATAGTTTTTTCATGGCGGTATAAAATGGTTGTTACCTACGTATTTGCTACAAAAATCATGCCGATTATCGGATAAAGAAACAGGCTACCCCCAACACACAGAGGATGGCGCCCAGTACCTCTATCCATTTGGGCCTTTGTTTGTAGATGAGGACGTAAGGAA
>WRBG01000102.1 GCA_009784635.1 Bacteroidales bacterium
AACATTTTTTGAACAGCGCCCAACTTTCGGCCTCTGTGGTGGGCATAGGCTTGAATCTAAACCAAACACACTTTGCCTCAGACGCGACCAATCCCGGATCGGTATGGTTAGAAACAGGACTCCGGCACGAGCCCGAAACGGCGCTCACAGAGCTGCTCGCATTACTTTACGCCTATTATTGCCGCCTGCAAGCGGGGGCATGGGCCTCTATCGAGGAGGCCTATCAAGCCAAACTCTACCGGCGCGACCGCTGGGCTACCTATATGCGCTGCGTCACGGGAAATCCGTTTGAGGGGTGCATCAGAGGGATAGATGCATACGGCCGCCTCACCATGGAACTAAAAGACGGACGGCAGGAACACTTTGCGTTTAAGGAAGTAGGGTATTGTGTGTAAATGCCTGTATAGACGCCTCAAGGTTTCCGTCTTTAAACAAGGCGTGGCCGGCCACCAATATATCGGCTCCGGCTTGGATGACGGAGGTGGCGTTGTCGGCATCAATTCCTCCGTCCACCTCAATCAGACAGGAGGGATTCTTTTTCAAAATCAACTCCTTTAATCGGGATACCTTGTGCAGAGTATGGGGGATAAATTTTTGGCCTCCAAAGCCGGGGTTTACCGACATCAACAGCACAAAATCAGCTTCTTCCAAAATATCCTCCAAACATGCTACAGGAGTATGGGGGTTGAGGGCAATGCCGGCCTTCATGCCTAACTTGCGGATGTGTTGTAAACTGCGGTGCAGATGGGTACAAGCCTCGTAATGCAGGCTCAAGTACGCCACGCCCGCATCCCTAAACCGCTCTATATAGCGGTCGGGGTCTACAATCATCAAGTGGGCGTCCAAGGGTTTCCGGGCTTGTTTGGCTATGGAGGCCACCACCGGAAATCCGTAGGAGATATTGGGCACAAATACCCCGTCCATAATATCCAAATGAAACCAGTCGGCGGGGCTTTGGTTTACGGCCTGCACATCTTGGGCCAATCGGCCAAAGTCGGCCGAGAGCATAGATACGGAGAGGAGGGCGTTCATAGCGCTATATTTTAAATCGTTTCAAGGATTTCGAGCAAAAAGTCCCAGCATTTTTGCACCGATGCCACCTCAAGCCTTTCTCCGGGAGCGTGTACGCCGCGAAGGGTGGGGCCAAAAGAAATCATGTCCAATTGGGGAAAAGCGTCCAAGAAAATACCACATTCCAAGCCCGCGTGTATGGCTTTTACCGCCGGTTCGCGGTCAAAAAGACGGCGGTATGCGGCTATGGCTTTTTGGAGGGTGGGCGAATGGGTGTTGGGCGCCCATCCGGGATATTCCGATTCGTGGGTAACTTTGGCTCCGGCCAAGCAGAAAAGGGCTTCTATTCGGGATGCCGCATTATAGCGAGCGGTGTTCACAGAGCTGCGTTGGCTGGTGCCGATACGGATTTCTCCCTCTTTATCCATTTTTACGGAAGCTAAGTTGGTAGAAGTTTCTACCAATCCCGGAATCTCTTTGCTCATGGCCAATACCCCGTGGGGACAAGCGTAGAGCGCGGCCACCAAACGGCAACAAGTGTCGGCGTCTATCAGCCGGTCGGGGAGGAGGGTGGAGGTTATTTCGGGCTTTAGCTCCGGGTCGGTATGGAGGTATTCTGCCCTACATTCCGATGCAAATTGTTGAAACAGGCCAATAAATCCGTCTTGGTCGGCAGGAGAAAGGGTGCATGTGGCCCAAGCCTCGCGGGGAATGGCGTTCCGCTTGTTTCCCCCCCGAATATGGGCTATGCCAAAAGTATATTGTTGTTGGGCCTTCCATAGAAAACGTGCCAGCAGTTGGTTGGCATTGGCTAAGTCTTTGTGGATTTCGTCTCCGCTGTGTCCGCCGGTAGCTCCGCTTACCGACACTTTAAAGGCGAGCGCGCCGTTGGGAACGGCTTCTGTGGCATAGGCAAAGCGCGCGGTGGTGTCGATTCCGCCTGCGCAGCCGATGAATATTTCGCCCTCGTCTTCCGAATCCAAGTTTAACAGGATGTCGCCGGTAATGAAACCCGGTTTAAGGGCTCGCGCCCCATCCAATCCGGTTTCTTCCGACACGGTAAACAGACATTCCAAAGCTCCGTGGACAGCCTCTTGGCTGTCGAGCAGGGCCAATTGCAGGGCCATCCCTATTCCGCAGTCCGCACCTAAGGTGGTGTCCTTTGCTTTAAGCCAGCCATCCTCTTCGTACACATGAATCGGGTCTTTGGAAAAATCGTGGAGACTATCCTCATTCTTTTCGCAAACCATATCCATATGACTTTGCAATACCACCATAGGGCTTTGTTCCATACCGGCGGTAGCCGGCTTAACAATGACAATGTTCCCCACTTGGTCAGTCCGGTGTTCAAGCCCTCGCGTTTGGGCAAAATCTTGCAGGTACGCGCCTATTTGCTCCTCTTTTCCGGATTCCCGAGGGATTCGGCAAATATCTAAAAAGGCAGAAAAAACGGCCTGTGGTTCCAAGTGTTTCATCTCTTGAGTCTCTTTTCTATTTCCACCACATATTGGCGGAATTGGCGGTCGGTATCCATGAGGTCGCAGACCGTATTGCAGGCGTGGAGTACCGTGGCGTGGTCTTTACCGCCGATTTGGGAGCCGATGGAGGCCAAAGAAGTTTTGGTCATGCTGCGGCTGAGGTACATGGCAATTTGGCGGGCCTGCACAATTTCCCGTTTTCTAGTCTTGGAGAGCAGGTGTTCGGATTGAAGGCCAAAATAGCTGCACACCTCTTTTTGGATATCGCTCACAGAGACCTCCAATTGGTGAACGCTGACTAATTTTTCTGTCATGGATTCTACCAACTGCATGGTAATCGGCTTTTTATTAAGCGTGGCTTGGGCCAGCAGCGACACCAAAGTGCCTTCTATTTCCCGTACATTGGTGGTAATGCGGGAGGCAATATAGTGGATGATTTCGTCCGAGAGTTCAACGCCGTCGTTATAGCTTTTGGCCTTGAGGATGGCGGTGCGGGTTTGAAAATCGGGGGCGCTAAGTTCTGCCGACAATCCCCATTTGAATCTTGATAATAATCTCGGTTCTAATTCATTGAGATTAACAGGCGCCTTGTCCGAAGTCAGAATCAATTGTTTGTTGGATTGGTGCAGGTGGTTGAATATATGGAAAAAGGCATTTTGGGTGCGTTGTTTTTCGGCAAATTCGTGTACGTCGTCAATAATGAGTACGTCAATCATTTGGTAAAAGTGCATGAAGTCGGTCAACTTGTTATTTACATTGACGGCGTCCATGAATTGGGTTTGGAAACGATTGGCGTTTACATACAGTACGATTTTGTCGGGGCTTTGTTCTTTTACGGCAATGCCTATGGCTTGAGCCAAATGGGTCTTGCCCAATCCGGACGCTCCGTAGAGAAAAAGAGGATTAAAGGTGGTCTTTCCCGGATTGGCGGCAATGCTGAGCCCCGCCGAACGGGCCAAGCGGTTGCAGGCGCCTTCTATGAAATTGTCAAAGCTATAGGCGGGGTTTAACTGAGGGTTAATCTCCAATTGTTGCAGCCCCGGAATAACAAAGGGATTGGTAATGCCCCTGCTCGATGGGACAAAGGGGACGGTTTTATTTTTAAAGGTCTGATGGCCCTGCTGGGGCATAGTTACCGAGGCCCCCGAAGAATCTACCCTAACGCTGTATTCCAATTTTGCCTGTGCGCCCAATTCTCTGCGCAAGCTCTTGCTCATCAAGTCAAGAAAATGTTCTTCTAAATATTCCCTAAAAAAATTGGAGGGCACTTCTATGGTCAGCACATTGTCGCACAACCTAAGGGGGACAATGGGCTCGAACCATGTCGTATAACTGGCCGGAGGAATGATGTCCCCAATCACCTTGAGGCAATTTTTCCAAACCAAAGTATGTTTTTCGTTAGTCATCTACAGAAAGCGGGTTGTAAAAGCAATGCAAAGTTGAGGAAAAAAAAGAGGATAAAAAAACGCGAAAGCTATTGCAAAAATCAAATAAATTTTAACATTCTTAGAATCAACAGGAAAAATTTTAGAATTTATAATTATTTAAAAATAAGTAGATTGCAATGTCAGCATGGCTCAAATGGCACTTTGAAGGGGGTAAAAATGGGCTTAGAAGACAGAAAATTTTAAATATTTTTTTGGGTTTTGACTGATTTGGCAGACCAAGCTGTCTACGTTTTCGAGAAGCCGGGTTATTTTTTTATACAGTTCATCGTTGTCCATGAGTTGCCCGATGGAGCCCTCCGGATTTTGCAGCCCTACAATCAGCCGGTCGAGGTTTTGGACCAAACCTGCTACATCGGCTTGCCTAAGGGTGTCGGTAAAAGCCCTTAGGTTGGCAAGACTGGCTCCGATGTCGCTTGAGCTGCCCCCCAGTTCATCTGTTAATTGCTTGATGTTGTTTAAAATGTCGCGAATCTGAGGAGTCTCCGTGTTCAAATAGGCGCTAAAGGATTTGAAATGGTCAAGGGTGGCGCTTAAATCGGCCAAGCTGTTCTGCAAAAGAGCGCGGTTATCGCTTCCCAAAACGGTATTTACTTGCTCCATGGCGGTCTCAAAGCCCGTCAGTAAGGCGCCAATCTGTTCCCTCAAGGCAGGCAATTCCCGACTCAGATAATTGATAATGTCTAAGGATATATCGGTGGCCAAGGTGTCTTTGTCGGCCAAAAATTGGGGACTGTCGCCCATCACAATCCGGATGGCCTTGGTGCCTAAAAGGTCGGCGCTGTAGATTTGGGCTACGGAGTTGGCCGGAATTTTATATTTGGATTCCAAACTGAGGGACAATTCAAGACGATGCTGTTTTTGGTTGTACACAATTTGGTTGATGGTGCCTATCTTGAGTCCTTGAATATAAACCGGACCGGTCAATCCTTCCACGTTTTCGTAGACGGCGTAATAGGTGTTAAAGCGGCTGAAAATGTCCCTGCCTTTTAGGAAAAAGACCAGCCAATACATGGCTACCGCAATCAGTATTACGGTAAACCCCACTTTAAATTCTTTGGATAGTTGAAGTTTCATAGGCGGTTATTTAGCGACCTCGACTACAAATGCCTGTGGAAAATCCCTTCTGACTACCCGATTGCAGTAGTCCGCCGCTTCCTGCCTGTGGTTGAATGAGCCTAACATGTATTTGTACAATCCGTTGGCCTGTACGGAATGAACAGGGGTGTGTCCCTTAAATTCCGGAGAATTGGCAGGAAGTTGCCTGCTGACCGCCATAATCTGCACCCGATAGACTTTGGAGGCATTTACCGCGGGATTAGAGGGAGGAGGGGAGACGGCTTGAGTAGTTTGAGCGGTTGTTGCAGTCTGAGTAGCTTGAGTAGCTGTTGCAGCTTGAGTAGTTTGAGGAGGAGGGGTTTGGGCAGTCTGGGCAACCGGTGTGGCGGGGGGCCGACTGCTTGGAGTAGCTTGGAATGGTTGGTCGTAGCGGGCTTTGTATTGAGAAAAAGCCTTAAAAAGCGCGGCCGCCAACTTATCTTGACCATCGTTGGAAATCAATACCCTGCGGTCTGCCAAGTTGGTCATAAACCCCAGCTCAATCAGCACAGAAGGCATGGTGCTGCGCCACAATACAAGCAATTTGCCCTGTTTGACCCCTCTGTTTACCGTTATGGGACTTCTGCCCAAGGCCTCCTGCACCAAGCGGGCAAACTCCAAACTTTGCTCTGAGTGGGCATACTGGAGGAGGTTAAAAATAATGTAGGATTCGGGGTTGTTTGGGTCAAATCCTTGATATTTAGAAGTATAATCTTCTTCGTATGTGATTACCGAGTTTTCGCGTTTAATTACTTCCATATTGGAAGCGTTGTGTTCGAGGCCCATCACAAAGGTTTCAGAGCCGGATACCGTAGTATTATTCCTCAGCGCATTCGCGTGTATGGAAATAAACAGGTCGGCATGATTTTTGTTGGCAAAGTCTGCACGCGCATCCAAGGGAACAAATACATCTGTGGTGCGCGTATACAAAACATTTACATCCGGATAGTTATCTTGAATGAGTTTGCCTAATTTCAAAGCCACCGCCAAGTTGACGGTTTTTTCCAAACTTTGGCCGCTGGGACTGATGCAGCCCGGGTCCCTGCCTCCGTGTCCGGGGTCTATGACCACGGTACGCAGGCTGATACCGGCGGGCTGGGCAAGCCCCGTCGTGGCCGGACAAAGGATTGCCGGCAGCAGGAAAAGACTTAAAAATATGCCAGAACGTGTCATGATGCTGAAAAATGTATTAATTTTGCGGACTGCAAAAATAGTAAATATATTTTATAGAACACATTTGTTTGATGTTTCGTAGTTGTTTGGTATCTCTTGGGCTTTGCCTGTTGCTGACATCGGCTTTCCGACCGGCGGACGCCCGAATGGTCGGCGGGGGCATGCCGCAGGACACCATCCGCCACATTCAGGATACTATTCGCCACATTCAAGACACCATCCACCGCCATGTTCAAGATACTTTAAGTCCCCCCATAGACAGCACGGAGTATTACGCCCGCGCATCCATAGACGCTCCTTTGTTTTCGGAGGCCCGCGACTCTCTTATTCAAGATGTTGCAGATGGAAGAAGGATGTTTTATTATTACGGAGACGTGAAAGTAAAGTACCAAAACATGGAAATGATGGCTGAGTATATGGAATATGATGCCAACACCGGTATTGTTTTTGCCCGAGGAGTTGCCGATTCTACAGGCGTCCTTCAAGGCAATCCGGAGATGAAAGATGGAGACAAAACCTATGTCATGAAGTCGGTGTACTATAATTTTGAAACGAGGAAGGCAAAAATACGGGACATTATTTTTCAAGAAGGGGAGGGCTTTTTACATGGAAACGACATTAAAAAAATGCCGGATAATTCCTTCAACATCGCCAGAGGAAAGTATACCACCTGCGATTGTGAACACCCCCACTTTTATCTGCAATTAACCAGCGCCAAAGTAATCAGAGACGGACCTTCCCAAAAAACGGTATTGGGTCCGGCCTTTTTGGTGCTTGAGGACGTGCCCCTGCCCCTTCTGATTCCCTTTGGTTTTGTGCCCCAAAGGCCCGACCGTGCCGGCGGGTTGCTGATGCCCAATTATGGGGAAGAAGTAAGCCGAGGATTCTTTCTCAGAGATTTAGGCTATTATTTTGTCTTGGGCGACCATTTGGACTTCTCGCTTACCGGAGATGTATATACCTTGGGTTCTTGGGCGCTACGCGCTACTTCGCGCTACAAGACCATGTATAAGTTTGACGGAAACTTTAACATTAATATGTCCAGCGATATAACCGGAG
>WRBG01000103.1 GCA_009784635.1 Bacteroidales bacterium
AACATCTTTCACATTAGCAAATAGTATTTGCAATAGTCGTTTTTGTAGCTTTTGCCTCCGTACTGTCTCGGTACAAACGCTGTCGCTCGTCCGTATTTTGGTGGTGTACGGAAAAACCGGAAAAATGACTTGTGGTTTTTTAAAAAATTTTGACGTTAGACTTTTGCAAACGAACACCCCCATAGCCAAGGTAGCGGGGTCTATGGTGCGGGAGGAGGGTAAAAAAGCGGCGGCAGAAGGCTTTAAGGGGTGATTTTGTGGATGCTGAGTCCCAAGGAGGCCAAGTCGTCCCAAAAACGGGGGTAGGTTTTGGCTACGCAGGATTCGCCGGAAAGAAATACGGGACTTTGGGCGCCTGTGGCGGCTATGGCTACGGCCATGGCTATGCGGTGGTCGTGATGACTGTCGATGACCGCTCCCGCAATCGGCTCCACACTTTTGCCTCCATGCACCGTCAATTCATCGCCTTCAAGGTTTGCGGTAACACCCAATTGACCTAATATCCGCGCCAGCGCCTCTCCCCTGCTGCTCTCTTTGCTTTTAAGTCGTCCTGCTCCTTTAAACAGGGAAACGCCTAAGGCGTATGCAGCCAAGGCTGCAAGGGCCGGCGCCAAGTCGGGGGCATGGGTCAAATCAAACACAAAGGGGTTCAATCCATGGGGTACGCTTATTTCCCAATCCGCTCCCATTTGTGTACACAGGACGCCCGCAGAGCGTAGCGCCTCTATGACCACGCTGTCGGGAGCTGTCGCGTGTACGGCCCCAAGCCCTTTTACCACACACTTCGCTCCTTGATGCTTTGCGGAGCTGACGGCGGCGGCGGCCATGATGGCCGCCGCCGCGCTCCAGTCGCGCGGCGCCGTCACTTCTGTAGGCCGGTACGACTGTCCGCCCGATATCCGGTAGCAAAAACCCGCCGTCTGCGAAGCAGGCATCACCTCTACATAGACGCCAAATCTAAGCATCACGTCTAAAGTCAAATCGATATAAGGAAGACTTACCGGATGCCGAAGGGTGATACAGGAATCGTCTTCTAATAAAGGCAACGCCATCAACAACCCACTCATTGCTTGAGAACCCAACCGGCCATCTACCACGCCCTCTCCGGCGCGCAACGGCCCCTCTACCTGCAACGGGAAACCCGATTCGGGCGGACTGCACTGTGCGCCAAAGGTATGCAAGGCTTGAGCCAAAGAGGAAAGCGGCCGTTGCCGCAAAGTGCCTTGGGCTGTAAAGAATATGGGACGCGGCTGTAATGCGGCCACAGGGGCCATTAGGTGGAGCGCCAGCGCCGATTCTCCGCAGTCAACCGGCCTCCCCATGCGCAACTGCGTCAATGCTCGTTGCGTAAACAAAACATCTTCACAGCCGGAGAGGTTCTCCAATACACTCCCTCCTCCCGCCAAATAGTCGGCCACCAACGCCCTAATCGAAAAGCTCTTGGACGGAGGCGCCGATACCGCGCCCTGCAACATGCCGGGAATAATTTGAATCATTTTTATGCGCTCTTTTTTCTTCACCTGCAAAGATAGAACTATTTTCAGACCTTAACCCATGCTGATTTGATAGACCATCTTCGACAAATAGACGTCATGACTTATTGGAAATAGCATCAATCCGGAATTTTAAAAATCAGGAAAATATTACTACCTTTGTACCGATTTTAGAGAAATCAGTATGAGTACAGCAGTTGTAGAAATAAAAAATGATATTGCCTATAGTTTTTTGCAAAATCTGGAGCAAATCAATGTACTTAGGATTGTCACGCGAGATGTTGCAAAACATGCTCCAACGCAAAAACTGTCTGAACGTTTCGCAGGTTGTCTTTCGAGCGAACGAGTTGATGAGTTGCAACAAGAACTCTCCCAAATGCGCAATGAATGGAACAGAAGTACCTATTAGACACCAATGCCGTGCTTGATTTTCTGGGCAATAAATTACATTTGAAAGCCCAAGGTGTAATGTCCCAAATTATTGACACAGAAATAAATCTTTCGGTTATCAACAAGATGGAATTGCTCGGTTTTTCAAAAATAGAATCAGAACTTGTTGATTTTGTGAATTATGCCAGTATTCTACCTATTAGCGATGAAGTCGTGGAAAAAACCATTGAGATACGTAAGATTCACAGGATAAAGTTGCCGGATGCTATCATAGCCGCCACGGCAATCGTTCACAATATGACAGTCGTAACCCATAATGTCTTTGACTTCAAAAATATTGATGGATTGATGATTTTGAATCTTTGGGATAGTTGAATCCGCGATTCTATTGAAAGGCGGCTGGATGTTGTAAGTTATAAATAAATATATTGATATGGAAATTGTTCTCAGCGGAATTCGCTCCACAGGCCACCTGCACTTGGGCAACTATTACGGCGCCCTGCGCAACTTTGTTCAGATGCAGGACAGCCATAAATGTTTCTTTTTTATTGCCGACTTGCACTCGTTGACCACCCACCCCAAAGCCGAGGACTTTCACGCGGGCGTAAAGGCCATCTTGGCCGAATACTTGGCTGCCGGATTAGACCCCGAAAAGGTGACTCTTTTTGTGCAAAGCAACGTACCCGAAGTGTCGGAACTTTACGTGTTGCTCAACATGGTGGCTTACAAGGGAGAATTGGAGCGAACCACCTCTTTTAAAGACAAAATACGGGGACAGGAAGACAACGTAAACGCCGGACTCCTCACCTATCCCGTACTCATGGCCGCCGATATCTTAATCCACCGCGCCCACAAGGTGCCGGTGGGCAAAGACCAAGAGCAGCACTTAGAGATGGCCAGACTTTTTGCCCGCAGGTTCAATAATTTATATGGAACACAGGTTTTTGTAGAGCCTCAAGCTTTTAATTTTGGCAAGGATTTGCTCAAAATTCCGGGTTTGGACGGCAGCGGCAAGATGGGCAAGAGCGAGGGCAACGGCATTTATTTGATGGACGATGAAAAGACCATCCACAAAAAGGTGATGCGCGCCGTTACCGACAGCGGGCCTACCCAAGCCAACAGCCCCATGCCCGAATCGATTCAAAACATCTTTACCCTCCTTAAAGTGGTCTCCACTCCCGACACAGTGTCCTATTTTACAGATAAATACAACGATTGCACCATTCGTTACGGCGACCTCAAAAAGCAGTTGGCCAATGATATTTGCAAACAAATCAATCCGATTCGGGAACGAATCCTTGCCATTGGCGGGGACGATTCTTACCTAAGGTATGTTATGGAAAAAGGAACCGCCGAGGCCCGCGCCAGCGCCCAAACCACCATGAAAGAGGTTCGTAAAGCAGTCGGATTCAAATCATTCTAATTATTATCCCTCCCTGCTTTCATGATAGACCGCTCCGTTATATCCCGCATTATAGACACCGCCCAGATTGTGGAGGTAATAGGCGAGTTTGTAACGCTCAAACGGCGCGGAGCCAACTATATGGCTTGCTGTCCTTTTCATAACGAAAAAACCCCTTCTTTCTCGGTTTCGCCCGCCAAGGGCATCTACAAATGTTTTGGCTGCGGCAAGGCCGGCAATGTGGTGAATTTTGTGATGGAGCATGAACAGCTCAGTTATGTGGAAGCCCTCAAATATTTGGGAAAAAAATACGGAATCACCGTAGAGGAGGAAGAAGAAGGCCCCGAAGCACAGGCTAATCGCCTCAAGCACGAAGCGATGATGAGCGCCTCTGCTTTTGCCCAAAAATACTACAACGACTCCCTGTGGAATACGCCCATGGGCAAAGCAGTGGGACTAAGCTATTTTAGGGAGCGCGGATTTACAGACGCCACCATCCGCAACTTTCAGTTGGGCTTTGCCCCCGACCACCGCGACTCCTTTTCCAAGGCCGCCCTTGCCGCCGGACATCCCCAAGACATTTTGGTCGCCACCGGCCTCTCCATACATCGAGAATCTGAATCTGACGACCGTCCTGCCTATCTGACAGACCGTTTTTACGACCGCGTCCTCTTTTCTATTCACTCCCTAAGCGGTCGGGTTGTCGCCTTTGGCGGACGCACCCTGCGCACCGATAAAGCGTCTCCCAAATATATCAACTCCCCGGAGAGCGAAATTTATTCCAAAAGCCGCTCCCTCTACGGACTCTTTTTTGCCAAACAAGCGATTACCCGCGCCCAAAAGTGCTATTTGGTAGAGGGATATACAGACGTACTCTCGCTCTTTCAAGCGGGAATAGAGAATGTGGTCGCATCGGGCGGCACCTCCCTCACCACCGACCAGACCCGTTTAATCAAACGCTTTGCCCCTCAAGTTACGGTGCTTTTTGACGGGGATGAGGCCGGAATTAAGGCCTCGTTGCGGGGCATTGATATGCTGTTGGAAGAAGGTTTGCAGGTCAAGGTGGTGCTTTTTCCCCATGGAGAAGACCCCGACTCATTCGCCAATAGCCATAGTCCCAAAGAGTTGCTTGATTTTTTGAATCAATCGGAACAAGATTTTATCGGATTTAAAATCAACCTGTTACTCAAAGAAGGGGCCAAAGACCCCCTCCGGCGTGCCCAATTGATTAACGATGTCGTACACAGCATTTCCGTTATTCCGGACGCCATTACGCGGTCGGTCTATATGGAGGAGAGCGCCCGCCGCTTGAATGTAGAGGAAGGCGTTTTGGTACAGGAAGTGGCCGCCCAGCGCCGCAAACGCATTTTTGGCAATTACCACCGAGAACTTGCGCCGGAAACCGAACCGCCTCCCGCCGCCAACATTCCGGTTCCCTCGTTCATCACCCAAACCTATTGCGCCACTGCCGAAAAAGAGCTTATTTACTATCTGTTAAAGTTTGGGCAACACACCCTTTTTACCCGCGCCAACCTAGAATCCGGCAACTCCGACATTACCGTAGCCCAGTACATTACCGCCGAACTGCGGAACGATGAACTCGAATTTCAGAATCTGCTTTATAAAAACATTTTTGACGAATACAGCCGGATTTCCCAAGCCTCCGAACAGGAACAATCTCGGCAGGAGTTCAAACAGGAGCAGCCCCAACAAGAGCCGGTCAAGGAATCCGCCGACCTCGAACACCAAAAATACTTTATCAACCATCCCGATATTGCCGTGGCCGAAGTGGCGCTTGAGCTGTTGGACGATCGTCATCCCATCACCATCAAGCATTACCGCGATGCCATGATGCCGGAAGAACTACAAATCGCCAAAGCCGTTCCCAAGGCGGTATTGGTCTATAAATCCAAAATCACCGGACAGGCATACAACGCCCTTTGCGCCCACTTGGAGAAAGCCCAAGCGGAACAAAATCAAGAACAAATGTCCACCCTAATGGAACAAATCCGCATTTTGCTCCGCATCCGCAATGCCTTCTCGCACGAACTTAAACGACTGACGCTTTAGGGGGGTGTTTCAATATCTCTTCAAGCCTGCCCACATAATAAAATGGCAAGTTGATGAGTTTGATTTTTTTACCCTGCGGTGTTGTCACTTCATTTATCGAAAATGGCTGCGACCAAACCCTTACGGCAATGTCGTGTGGCGCTTCGTCCATAAACAGATGCAGGGAACGGAGTTTGGAGTTATGTCCCGATTTTACTTCTATCGGAATAACCTTATTATCAAACTGCAATACAAAATCGACTTCTGCATCGGAATCTTTTTTATTTCGTACCCAAAAATATCGCAGGTTTGAAACGCGACTGTCCAATGCCAACAACTCTTGAGCCACAATCTGCTCGGCAATCTTTCCCCTCCAAGCGTCTAAAATGTCCATCGACCCAAACACTTCCTTTTGCACATTGGCAGCATAATTGACCAAGCCACTATCAAGCCACAACAATTTTGGCGAACGTTTCAAGTCTTTTGTTACAGGCACAAGCGTATCGATTGTTGGGTGACAAAGCTCTAAGACAAAGGTTTTTTCCAATGCACGAAATGCCTCGCCCATTTCACGCGATTTGTACGAAGAACCGGCAAAGCCGCTTAATGCTATGCGCTCCGCGGCAAATTTCCACCCGGACTGCAATATGTAGCGAATCGTTTGACCCATTGTCTCATTTCGAGCATATTTCTCAATATCGTCCCGATAACTTGTCAACAGGCTTTCGTAGATGTTGTTCAACCCAAGAAAGTTCTTGTTTTGGGCGTAATCGGCAACCACTTCGGGCATTCCGCCAATGAGTGTGAATCTGTTGAACAGGTTCATTGTTTTTATGTGTAGTGCTTCTGATATCTTGCAGTTGAGCAATGCTTTTTCAAGTTGAATTTCGCCAATAGCCCGCAGAAATTCGTTGAAAACGCAAGGACGAACAGCCAAATACTCCACACGTCCAACAGGAAACGAAGTTTTTTTACTTAACATGGTTTCCAACAGCGAACCTGCAGCAATCACGTACAAATCAGGCAATTTTGCTTCGTAAAAATAGCGAAGCTTGGTAATTGCCATTTTGGAATTTTGAATTTCGTCAATAAACAAAAGCGTCTTGCCCCATTTATTTTCTTTGTTGCAGAAAAGAAAAATTTCCGCTACAAGGTCGTCAATTTCCTGCTCTTTTTCAAACAGGGCTATTGCGCTTGGATTTTTCTCAAAATTCAGATATAGATAATTCTCAAACCGCCTTGCGAAACAATCAACAAGCGTGGTTTTTCCAACTTGGCGTGAACCTCTTAATATTAATGGCTTGCGATTACTGTTTGCTGCCCACTGTTCCAACTTTGCAACTATATTTCTCTCAAACATATGCTTTACATTTTTTGCAAAGATAGCACTTTTGTTTCAAATCGGGAGCAAAAGTTGTTTCATTTTGTTTCAAATCGGGAGCAAAAGTTGCTCTATTTTGTTTCAAATCGGGAGCAAAGAAGGTTTTGCGGTAAACGTGCCCGTTTCTCAGAAGCAGTTTCTCAATACGCCGTAAATTTGCTGCTGCCGTCTTTGTCCACCGTTATCTTGCTCACGACCGTGGGAGCGCGCAGTGCGGAGTTATTTAACACCTGTGCCTCCATCACCTCCACCCGTCCGTTGTACATTGTGATTTTGCTGTTGTCGGATGTGATACGGATGCTGTCTGCTTGAAAACCACGCAGTGATACGGATGCGTCAGTCGCGACAATCCGAATGTTTTGGATTCCTTCTTGCGCCTCCAATCCATAATTGTTGATACTTAGCTTTGCACGGTCTGCCTCAATAAACAAATCTCCGGACTGAACATCTTTTATGTAGACATGGCTTTCCTCGCGGGCAACAATCAACGGCAAATTAGCCACATGTAAGGT
>WRBG01000104.1 GCA_009784635.1 Bacteroidales bacterium
ACCCGCCCCGCTCCGGCACCTTGACTGAGATTAAAAAAGCCATGCTGTATGCAAGTCCCTCAAAAATAATCTACGTGAGTTGCAACCCCGTCTCCTTAGCTTGGGATTTAAAACAACTTTGCGTCGGCGGCTACCGGGTAACAGCCATACAGCCTTTTGACATGTTTCCGCACACCCACCACGTGGAAACGGTCTGTCTGTTGACACGCATTTTTTGCACGTAAATATTTGATTTCAATTTGTTTATGCTTTAAACAAAATCTTCATCGCAATTACCGCACAAGCCTCGGCATCTGCCAGTGCGTGGTGGTGGTTTGTCAAATCGTAGCCGCAATGCGCCGCCACGGCGTGCAACTTGTGATTGTACAATAACTTCCCAAATGTTTTACGCGAAGCCCTGCAAGTGCAATGAAACGTATAATCGGGATAATCCATTTGGTATACACGGAATACAGCCTTCAAACAACCCTCGTCAAAGGAACTGTTGTGGGCGACCAAAGGCAAGCCGGCGATTTTAGGCTCTATTTCTGCCCACACGTGGGGGAATACTTTTGCGTATTCGGTATCGGCGGCGGTTAAACCGTGTATGCGCGTATGCCAATACGAATACCATTCCGGCTCGGGACGGATAAGACTATATACTTTATCCTCAATCTGTCCTTTACGCACAACCACCACGCCCACGCTGCATACGCTGGAAGGATGATGGTTGGCGGTTTCAAAGTCTATGCTTGCAAAATCGGTCATTGTATACTTTTTGATTTCATCATTACAACCACGGTAAACAAGCACAAAACAAGAATGGTTACAAAAACGGCCATGCTGTTCTCGTTGGTCATGTAGGTGACAAATGAAAAGATGAGGCTGCCGACAAGTATAAAGATGAAGGTTACAAAATTCATGTAGGCAAGCATATCGCCTAATTTTCGACCAATATTTGCCTGCTGGATTATAGACAGGCAGGGAACTTCAAACAAGCCGCCCGTGAGGGCTAAGAGAAAGACAAAAGAGGCAAACAGATAAACGCCCGGATTGAGTACAATGACCAGCAACAAAAAAAGCGTCATTCCTGTTAATCCAATAAACATCACACGCTTGCCGCTCTCTTTCCGAGATAGTTTTCCGGCAAGTATGCACCCCAAAGCAATGCCCGTAGCCGCTATCGCCATGATAATCCCCGTAGCGGTAGAAGATATGCCCAAGGTTTGTTTGCAGTGTATGATTAAATTCATTTGAACCAAACCGCCTATTAACCAAAACATGGAAACCCCAAAAACGCCCATATTAATGCCGGGATATTGTTTTGCAAAAAGATACGATTGTTTGATAAAGCGAAGGGGATGACTCGAACTGCTTTGGTCCTGTTCCACAGGCAATTCCTTAACCTTGATGCTCCGTACCAAAAGGAAGCCGCAACCGGCAAGAACAAAAAAGATTACACAGACAAAAAATACGGAACTGTGGTCTGCCATAAAAGCCGCAGCCACCGTCCCCGCCAAAATTCCGAGAAACGCCGTGGTTTCGAGCATTCCGCTGCCAAAGGGGATTCCCTGTTCCCCGCCAATGTCGCGGATTAATCCATATTTTGAAGGGGAGTACAGACAGCTCTGTATGCCCATGATGAAAATAGATGCAATGCTGACAAATATCCACTGCTTCCAAAAGGCGATGCAGGCAAGCAAAACAATAGGAAATTCCGCTATTTTGCACCAGCGAAAAACAGCTTGCTTGGAATATCTTACGGCTATTTTTCCGCTCAAGGGAGAAAAAATCAAGTAAGGAATGACCAAACCGGCAGCCACCAAGGTGGTAAGCTGCGATAAATTGAGCCAAGAGGGCATGGCCCAAGTGATGCCTATAAAAATGATACAGTTTTTGAGGAAGTTATCGTTCAAAACACCAACAAAGTTGGCGGCAAACAGGTATGTCCAGTTTTTCTTCATCTTCAATCAAATACAATGCACGGCATAGAACGGAACAGCTTTGATATCGTTTTCAAAGCCAAAGTTTTTTTGGGAAATGCGGATGGCATAGGGCGGGCGGTATTTTTTTGCAAATAACGCCATACTGCCGCTGCGGGTTCTGAGTCCTTTTTTTACTTCAACGGGAATCACAAATCCCTCATTCTGAATGACAAAATCAATTTCTGCCGTGTCTTCACTTTTCCAGTAGAACAGGGGAATAGACTTGGATTCCAAAGTCTGCGCAACAAAATTTTCGGCGATTGCTCCCATGAAGGTGTTGTTGGTTTCTATGGAAGTAAGCAGCATTTGCGCCGGTAAACCCGAATGTGTGGTCAACATTCCTACATCGCTCATATAAAGTTTAAAATCGCTGAAATCCTGATAGGCTTTGATGGGAATCAACGCCTGTTCTATTCTTTGGCATTTTAACACAATGCCTGCACATTGCAACCATTCGATGGCTTCTCCAAAAATGCTTGCCGTACCTCCTTTTTGCACCACCTTATACTGGAATTTTTTGTTCTCCTTTGCCAATTGCGTGGGAATGGAGTTGTAGCAACTGCGAATCTTCACGGCAGTTGCGTGGGTGGCATATTTTGCCATATCGGCAATGTATTCGTTAAGGATAAATGTTTGCGGATTTTTAATGGTTAAGAAACTGTTGTGTTCCAAAAAATCGCTGATTACAGCCGGCATCCCGCCAATAATGCAGTAGTAATTATACATCTCTAATGCCAATTGATGAAGCGTCTGCGGAAGAGGTTGCAGCCCTCCAAAGAAACAGTTCCGTATTTCTTCTGCAAGTTTGTTTTTCTCGAATGCCCACAAAAACTCTTCAAAATCGAGCGGATACATATTCAGTTCATCTACTTTACCCACCGGAAAAGAATATTTTTCACGATTTACGGCAACGCCCAACAACGAACCGGCTGCTGCCACATGGTATTGAGGCGCCCATTCGCAAAAATATTTCAACGACAGCAAAGCCCGCTCGCTTGCTTGAATTTCATCTAAAAAAAGCAGCGTTTCGCCTGCAATGATGCGCTTGTCGGTATGAGATTCTAAGAGGGGAATCAAGCTCGAAGGCTCGATATTGCCTTCAAAAACAGTTCTAATGACCGGATTGGTCTCCAGATTGATGTATACAACATCCGAAAAATAAGTCCTGCCAAATTCATTGATGCTATGGGTTTTGCCAATTTGTCTGGATCCGTTCACCAGCAACGGTTTTCGACTCTTGCGCTGCTTCCACTCCACAAGGGCCGCTGTGATTTTTCGCTTCATGGCACAAAATTTCCACAAAGATACAAAAAAGTCAGAAAAAGTCAGAAAATTTTGATTTTTTCTTAGTTTTCAGTCATCACAGATGAATCACCTCGCCGTGGGCGGCGGCGGCGGCTTCCATAATGGCTTCACTCATGGTGGGATGGGGGTGCACGGAGTGTATCAAATCTTTGCCCTTCACACCCAGATTCCTTGCGACTACCAATCCCGAAATCATCTCCGTAACGTTGTCGCCTATCAAGTGGGCGCCTACCAGTTCATCGGTAGTGGCCTCAAAAATCAACTTGACAAAACCGTCTCGCGCCCCCGCCGCCGCGGCTTTACCCGAAGCGGTAAAGGGAAATTTTCCCACTTTAATCTCTAAGCCTTTTGCTTTGGCTGCTTTTTCGGTAAGTCCCATGGAGGCAATCTCCGGAGTGGTATAGGTGCAGGCGGGAATGTGGTCGTAACGCACTCGAGGCGGGTGCAATCCGGCTATCTTTTCTACGCAACGGATGGCTTCTGCCGAGGCTACGTGCGCCAGTGCAGGGGTGGAAAGGACATCCCCAATGGCATAAATGCCGGTTATATTGGTTTGATAATCTTCGTCTACTTGAATCCGTACGCGCTCCCAAACAACGCCAAGTTCTTCTAATCCTAAATGTTCCACATTGGGCGTAACGCCCACCGCAGAGAGTACCTGTTCCGCCTCTACCTGTTCTTCGCCCTTTTTTGTGCGGACAGTGAGCCTGCACAAGGCACCCGAAGTATCTACGGCCGTCACCTCTGCCGAAGTCATTACCTTGATGCCCGCCTTCCGAAAGGAGCGGGACAGTTGGGCAGAAACATCTTCATCTTCCAAGGGAACAATATTATCCACATATTCGATGAGCGTTACTTTGGTTCCCATGGCGTTATAGAAATGGGCAAACTCGCTGCCAATGGCGCCTGAACCAATAATCGCCATGGACGCGGGAATCTTTTGGGGGACTAAGGCATGGCGATAACCGATGATTTTTTCTCCGTCTATGGGCGCAGAGGGCAACTCGCGGGCGCGGGCGCCGGTGGCCACCACAATGCGGGAAGAGGTGTAGCGCATGGGGGCAGCGCCCTGCTCGGCGTCTCTGCCAACGACCTCCACGCTTTTATCAGCCAATATTTTGGCCGTTCCAAAGATGACTTCTATGCCGTTCTTTTTCAACAGATAGGCCACGCCCTTGCTCATATTTGCGGCTACTTCGCGGCTGCGCTGTACCACCCGTGTAATATCGGGGGCGATCTCTCCGGTTAGGCTGAGGCCGTAATCGGCGGCATGGCGGGAGTAGTGCAATGCTTGGGCGCTCTTTAATAACGCTTTGGTGGGGATACAACCCCAATTAAGGCAAATACCGCCTAAATCGGCACGCTCTATGACGGCTGTTTTAAGTCCCAACTGAGCGGCTCTAATCGCCGCTACATAGCCACCCGGGCCGCTGCCTATGATAATTATATCGTACATGTTACCGTCCATGACATTGTTTGTATTTTTTGCCGCTGCCGCAGGGGCAGGGGTCGTTTCTTCCTACTTGTTTTTCCACGCGGACGGGGGCTTGTGATTTGGGTTCGCCGCCCGAAGTTGTTAAGTCGGGGCGGCTGGCTTGGGTATTGCTCAAGTCGGTACGTTTACGATGCTCCGCTTGACCAACTTTGGAACTGTCTCTTAATGGAATTTGGGATTTCATCAAGAAAGAGAGTACGTCCCGCGCCACCTTCTCAAGCATGGCTTTAAAAAGCTGGAAGCTCTCAAACTTATAAATCAGCAAGGGGTCTTTTTGCTCGTAGGTAGCGTTTTGCACCGATTGCCTTAAATCGTCCATTTCCCTTAGGTGTTCCTTCCAGTATTCGTCTATGGTAGCCAAAGTAATGGTCTTACACAAAGCCCGAACCAACTCTTTGCCTTGAGATTCGTAGGATTTTTTAAGGTTTACCACAATTTGGTATATCCTGCGACCATCGCTTACAGGGACGGCAATGTTTTCAAAGGTGGCGCTTTGGGTTTCGTAAATCTGCTTCATAATAGGCCATGCCTGCTGGGCAATGACGCCGCCCCGCCGCTCGTACACCTCTCGAATATGGGCAACCAACAGGTCTACCAATTCTTCTGCCTGTTTGTCTTTGTAGGCCTCGACATCAAATCCGGGCTCTATGGAAAGCTGGCGAATTACTTCGTAGCTAAATTCTTCATAATCGTTGACTCCGTGGTTGGCTTGAATCAAAGCCTCGCTCACGTCGCCCATCATATTTTGGACGTCTACCTCGATGCGTTCTCCGTACAAGGCGTTGCGGCGGCGGGTATATACTACCTCCCGCTGGGAATTCATGACGTCGTCGTATTCCAAAAGACGTTTACGGATGCCAAAGTTATTCTCCTCGACTTTTCTTTGGGCTCTTTCTATTTGTTTGGTCAGCATGGAGTGTTGAAGCACCTCTCCTTCCTTCATGCCCATACGGTCTACAATGGCGGCAATCCGTCCCGAGCCAAAAAGGCGCATCAAGTCGTCTTCCAAGGAGATAAAGAAATTGGACGAACCCGGGTCTCCCTGACGTCCGGCGCGTCCGCGCAGCTGACGGTCTACCCTTCGGCTGTCGTGGCGCTCCGTACCAATGATGGCCAATCCGCCCGCCTCCCTCACGCCGGCGCCCAACTTGATGTCCGTACCACGACCGGCCATGTTGGTAGCTATGGTTACAGCTCCCGGACGACCGGCCTCGGCCACCACATCGGCCTCTCGCGCATGCTGCTTGGCATTTAACACATTATGCTTAATCCCCCGAATTTGCAACATCCGGCTGAGCAGTTCCGAAACCTCTACCGAAGTAGTACCCACCAGCACCGGACGTCCGGCCTTGGTCAGCTTGACAATCTCGTCTATTACCGCATTGAATTTTTCGCGTTTTGTTCTATAAATCAAATCCTCGTTGTCTTTACGAACTATGGAGCGGTTGGTGGGAATCACCACTACATCCAATTTGTAAATCGACCAAAATTCTCCGGCTTCCGTTTCTGCCGTACCCGTCATCCCCGCCAGCTTGTGGTACATCCTAAAATAGTTTTGCAAGGTAATCGTGGCAAAGGTCTGGGTGGCCGCCTCCACTTTTACCTTTTCCTTGGCCTCAATCGCTTGATGCAGTCCATCGGAATAGCGGCGGCCCTCCAAGATGCGTCCCGTTTGCTCGTCCACAATTTTAATCTTGTTGTCCATCACCACATACTCCACATCTTTCTCAAACATGGTGTAGGCCTTGAGCAATTGATTGACGGTATGCACCCTTTCTGATTTAAGGGCGTAGTCGCTCAACAGGGCGTCTTTGATTTCGGCTTTTTGGGTGGCATCTATTTCCTGCTTTTCCAATTCCGATATTTCAGTGCCTATGTCGGGCAGCACAAAGAATTTGGAATCGCTGACCCTGCCTGCAATCAGTTCATGGCCTTTATCGGTCAGTTCCACCGATTTTTGTTTTTCTTCAATCACAAAAAACAACTCATCGGTAACTATATGCATTTGCTTGTTGTTGTCTTGCATATAGAAATTTTCGACTTTTTGCAAAAGTTGCCTAATGCCCGGCTCGCTCAAATACTTGATTAAGGGGGTATAACGGGGTAATCCCTTGTGGGCGCGGAGCAGGAGTTTGCCTCCTTCCTCCTCCTTGTCGGTGCCGATTAGTTTTTTTGCCTCGTTCAAAAGTTGTGTCACCAAGTTCCGCTGGGCGCTGTAAATGCTTTCTACAATAGGACGATACTCGTTAAATTGCTGGTCGTCTCCTCTGGGCACGGGGCCGGAAATAATCAAAGGCGTCCGGGCGTCGTCTATCAATACCGAGTC
>WRBG01000105.1 GCA_009784635.1 Bacteroidales bacterium
GTATTTGCTACAAAAATCATGCCGATTATCGGATAAAGAAACAGGCTACCCCCAACACACAGAGGATGGCGCCCAGTACCTCTATCCATTTGGGCCTTTGTTTGTAGATGAGGACGTAAGGAATAAGGATGAGTATGGGAACGGTAGCCATAATGGTGGAGGCAATTCCGGTTTCTGTATACCGTACGGCCGTAAGAGACAGGGATACGCCCAAGAAAGGGCCAAAGAACGCTCCGCCAAAGGTGGCCCACATGCTCTTGCCGTCTCGCACGACCCGAGCCAATACGGGGCTGCGACCGGTCAGCAGGATAATGAGGGCAAACCCGATAGTACCGGCTATAATGCGCATTTGGGTGGCGGCAAAAGGGATATAATGACCAAAAAATTCGGGAGTTCCAAGGCTTTGTTCGTAACAGAGCATTCCCTTTTTACTCAGCACTATGCCCAAGCCTTGCCCCAAGGCCCCTCCCAAAGCTAAAAGGACGCCGCGCAGGGGAAGATGCAAGGCCAATCCGGCGCTTCCCTTGGTCCTGTTGGACCGTTTTAATACGGATATGGCAATCCCCGTTAAGGTAATGGACATACCCAATAAGCCCATGGGTCCGGTTTGTTCGTCCAAAATCATAAAGCCAAAGACGGCCGCAAAGGGGGGAGCCATGGTCATGATTAACTGGGAAAATCGGGAGGTAATCAAGGTATAGGAGTAAAGCAGGCAGAGGTCGCCAAATACAAAACCCACCAAGCCGGACAGAGACATCCACATCCAAGTTTGGGTGTCCGCCCCTTGGGGCAACAGGTGTCCGGAGCTGAACCACAGGAGGCCTCCAAGCATCAAGCCTCCAAAAATCAGACGGATAAAATTTACCTGTAAAGCTCCAATGCGGTTGCCCGCGTATTCAAAAAACAGGGCCGTGCAGGTCCAAGAGCAGGCAACCATAATCGCTATACATTCACCAATATAATTCATAGGCTGATTTCTGCTATTGAATGGCTTGTTTTAGTAGTTTGTAGCCCGCTCCCGATGCCTTGAGGGTTTTCCCGTTTTTGAGGTACAGGCGATAGCTTTCTTTTTCGTAAAGTTCGATTTTAGCCACTTGATGTACATTAACGATAAATGAACGATGGATGCGGATAAATTGGAGAGAAGGCAGCTTTTCTTCAAAGAATTTCATGGTGTTTTCTTTAAAGAATACGCCCTTGGCCGTATGCAGTCGTACATAATCTCCGCAGGCCTCTAAATAATCAATTTCCTCTATGGGTATTACGTGGATTTCCCTGCGGTCTTTCACGGCCACCCGCTTTAGTGCTCCGGCCTGCTTTTCCAAAGTTTGCCTAAGGGATTGGATTTCTTCGGACAAGCAGGCATGATGGACATATTGGCTGTAGCTCAAGATAATTATCGTATAAAAGAGCAGGCCTTCTATAATCCTCCAGCCGGTGGAAGTCTTCAGAAACAATAAATAAGAGATATTCAGATAAAACAGGGACATGATTTGGTGACCGGCAAACATCCATCCCGTAACCAATATGCCTGCCAACAAGCTGTAAGTGGCTATGTTATTATACCGGTTTTTGGCCGTCCAACTTCCAAAACGTACAGGATACCACAGGACTAAGGCTCCACAGGCGAACAACAGGTTAAAGACCGCTGCATCGGCAAGGGCAAGCCAAAAAGCAATGGGATTAAAGCCGTAAACTACCCCGGCTTGGATGAGGATAATCAGCATCCAAATGCAGGGATAAAGAATACGCCAACGGTAGTTCTGCAATATGGGGTTACCTTGAGTCATTATTTGGAACGGATTTCGCCTCCGCCAAATACGGATGTAATCTCTATAATTAGGCGCTTGTTTTCTTCGGTATCAAAATAGGGCTGTACGCGCTTGTCTTCAAAAGAGCCGAATACGTTGGTCGGACGGATGTCTACCTTCCAGTGGGTGGGGACAAACAGGGTAATGCCTCCAAATACGGTATTGATTTCCAAGGTATGGCTGCCTTCGGCCAATTGGGCGTCGCTGAGGTCTAATTCCATACCTCCAAACACGCAATTGATTTCTCCTCCTTTAAAGTCAGAGGTACTTATTTTCTCCTTGCCGCCTCCAAACACATAGTTCCGTTCAAAGTGTTCGGATGAATCCTTAGAGGTATAGGTGGTACGATAATTTCCGGAGTGATGAAACGAGGACTTGCCGTGGTGGTGGAAACAGAAAAAAAGATGATGTTTTCCAAATATGACTTTGAAAAGCAGATAAATACCTATAAGTATCAATATAATGGCCCAAGATAAGGCCCGCCCGTTTCCATGAAAAGGATAGATATTCCCAAAAATCACGGGCAGGAGGAATACGGCGCCTATAATGGTTAATATAATACCGAGGCTTTGGTTGCGACGCTGGACGAGCAGCACGGTGCCAATAGCAATCAGCAGTGTTTGCCAAGAGAAGATGATGGATTTGACGGTGGGGGACAAAAGTCCGGTATAAGAAGTAAGCAACAGGATGCCTGCCGCGATGACGAGGAGGGCGAATAATACATGCCCGGTTTTGTTTTTGTGTGTAATCATGGTTTGTTATTTTCGACAAAGGTATAACTTGTCGGTTTGCTGTCCCATACGTATTCGTTAAAGCAGGGTGAATTTTCGATAAAGTTCCGTTTTCCCACGATAAAATGCTGTTAGATTTGCCGGTTTTTCCATTTGCCGCTTTGGAGGTAGCGGTAGCTGAAAATAAACAGCACGCCAAAATAAAGCGCCTCGCTGGTCCAGCAAAGGGGCAATGAGGCATGCAGTACCTGTACCAACAAATAGAGATAGGATAAATAGAAAAGTACGGTAATGATTTCTATCTTAAGGGCTTTTCTGGTGTTTCCGGTTCCCGAAACCGAGCTAAAGAAAATATTTCCGACCGCCACTATGGACAAAGCGGCGCTGACGACCAAGAGGGAGGAGCGACAGATGGCAATCAGGTCGGGGTCGGCGGTGTAGATACTGAGCAACGGATGGGGAAAGAGCAGCAAAAGCAGTGAGAAAATTAGGGAAATGACCAAAGCCGCCTTGATGATTTTCCAAATCAGCGGCAGCACTTCTTGGCTTTTTCCTGCACCAATCGTATTGCTTACCAAGGTGCTGGTGGTGGTAGACAGGGCAAATACGGGCAGGGCAAACAACATGTATATGCTGCGGACAATATTGGCGGCCGCCAAGGATTGTTCGCCCATCTTTTCTATGGCCAAAAAGAAAACGAACCAAGTGGCTAAAGAAATCAGGTATTGAAACATCAGCGACAAAGACACATTCAGTATATTTTGGATTACGCTCCATCCTTTAAACCGTATGACGGAAAATCCGTATTTTTTAAGTTCGACCGCTACAAAGGTATAGCAGAGGTAAAATACCGTAGAGGAGGCTTCTGCAATTACGGAAGCCAATCCTGCTCCGGCAATGCCCATGGCCGGAAACCCCCAATGTCCAAATATAAGCGCGTAGTCAAAAACAACATTCGTGCCCGCCATGATAAGTGCATTGATAGACAGTATTTTCGTATTGGTAGTTCCTACAAAAAAAGCGCGAAACGATAGGTTTATGCAGGCAAAAAAGATGCCAAGAATGCGCCAATCCAAGTAGGTAACGGAGGCTTCCAACACGGCGTCAGAGGAGAGCATCACAGCCAGCGCAGGTCGGGCGCAGAATTTGACTAAGAGGAACATAGCCAAGGCAATGAGTATCAGAAACAATGTTCCGTGTAGGCAGATTTCGCCAATCTTATGGTATTGCTGCTCCCCGTTTCGCCTGCCAATCAAGATTTGGGCGCCGGTGCTAAACCCAAAGGCTAAGGTAAAGATTACAATGTAAAAAATACCGGCAATGGCCGAAGCCCCCAGTTCCACGGCGCCCACATGCCCCAAAAAAGCCGTATCTGTAACCTGTATTAGGTTTTGCGCCAACAGGGTAATAAAAATGGGATAGGCGATTTTTAGGATTTGCCTGTAAGAATAAGAACTCCGGGTCGGCACGGCTATGGGCGGATTATGGAGTGTGGGTATACTCCTTGTTCAATGAGTTGCCGGATGCGGGATTCGGCATAGGGGCGGTCCTCTTTATAGGTGATGCCAAACCAAGAGGAGTCGGTAGTCAAGACGCGCACAGAGGCGCGCCGGTCCTGCAACAATTGATTGACCACAGTCGGAATATAAAACTCCGATTTGGCTTCTTGTCCTCGCTCCCGAATAAAGCTATGGAAAGCGCTTTGGAGGTGGCCAAAGAAATCGGGAGTAAAGCCCCAAAAGTTCATGGATACTTGAGTGTCCGGCAACAATGTAGTCGGAGTCCCGTCCGGAGATTCGCACACAATGTTCCCCTCCGGAGTCTTGTGTATCTGATGACATTCCACCACCTCTGTCAACATGCCCCTGTCGTTTACGCTGCATACGCCCCTCGAAACCCCTCCCGATTCGGACAGCGTATTCCCTGTTTGGTAACTTACCATGGCATAATTGTTTTGTTGGGCAGCACCCGTATGTAGAAATGCAGCCATGGCCGTATAGGCTTGCCTGCCGTAAAAATCATCGGCATTGATGACGGCAAAGGGGGTCTTGGTTTGGGGGCCGGCCATCAGCAGGGCGTGTCCGGTACCCCAAGGCTTGCTGCGGTCCGGAGGAGGCAAAAATCCGACAGGTAATTCTTTATCAGGCTCCTGTTCCACAAAAGCGATTTCCAAGGCTTTGTGGTAGCGTTTGGCAAAGGCATGTTCAAAGGCTGCACGAAAATGTCCGCGGATAATAAACACGACTTTGCCAAAACCCGCTTGGGCTGCATCGTATACAGAATAGTCCATGATGGTTGCTCCGTTTGGCCCTATGACGTCTAATTGCTTGAGGCCTCCGTAACGGGCCCCCATGCCTGCCGCCAAAACAATGAGTGTGGGTTGCATTATTTTTGTAATTTTGTGCAAAAATAGTCTATGAAACGCAAATACAAATATTTTATCGTGGGGGCAGTCTTTGCCGTATGGATTATTTTCTTTGACCAGAGTAACTTAATAGATTGGGGCACGGCTCTGGCAGATTTAAGCAAGCAAAGGGCAGAAAAGCAGTTCTACGAGCGGGAAATCTCCCGTATCCGCCAACAGCTAAGGGAACTACAGTCCAACCGAGACAGTTTGGAAAAATTTGCCCGGGAACAATATTATTACCTCGAAGACGGAGAGGTAATTTTTATTGTGGAGGAGAATAAGAGGTGAAAAATACGTCTGTAAACACATTAAATACGATATCATGACCAAAAAAGCAAATCACTGGAATCGGCGGCAGTTTTTGGGAACTTCGGCGCTTGGGGTAGCGGGATTAACCATCTTGCCGAGCTTTACCATAGACAAAGGTACGATGGGGCATCCTAAGCCATCAAAACTCGACAAACTATTGAAAGATAGCTCTTATGTATATAAAGAAATGACCCACGATGTATCTGAATGTGCAGAGACCAGATGGTTAAACAAAAAGGTAGAAGGCTTTGTTACCATATATTCCGCAGGAGATTTGGAAAATGTAAGGGTCTTAGGGCGGGCTACTATGGCGCTGTCGCAGGATATGAAATATGAGGGGAAAAACTGCGTCTGTTTGACAGCCGATACAAAAATTGAAAATATTCAGCCCAGACCCGGCTGTAGCCTTGATATCGCGTTGCCTAAAGTAGACTTATCGGCCTACAATCGTATTTCGGCATGGATTTATCCACAAATGACTGGTTATCAAAATATTTATTTTCATTTTTCCTTTGGAAATACGGGGAGAACCCAGCTGCATGCTCCGAGTTTGGTTCCCAATACATGGAACCGCGTAACTTGGGAAATAGCCGACATAGAGCGCGACTCCGTGGAAAGGATGGGCGTTTCTCCCTATTTGCCGGGCTGTCCTCCGGAGGCTCTACCCATCATGAACATATATTTGGGAGAGATTCGGGCCGAAAAGGTCCAAGCGGACGACGACTGGGGGTGGGAACTCAAGGACAGAATCGCTTTTTGCCACAGCGGATACCTGCCCCATATGAAGAAAATTGCTATTGTTCAAAACGTAACGGGCAAAAACTTCCGCCTCTGTAACGAATCGAATCGGGCAGTATATGAACGTGAAGTTAGGGAAGTGGTGAATGAATTTGGTACTTTTTATGAACTCGATTTTTCTGACTTTACTACCTGCGGGGAATACTATCTACAAGTAGATAACCGTCAAACCAAGCCATTTGTCATTGACGAACAGGCCTTGGATGCGTCCGTTTGGAAAAGCATCAACTTCATGCGCCTGCTGAGGTGCGGAGAAGATGTCCCCGGAGTACACAGCGCCTGCCATTTGAATTGTAAAGTCATTCATCCCCAAACCCAAGCCACCGTTCCGAGTTTTGGAGGCTGGCACGATGCCGGCGACTTGTCTCAATTTGAAATCTGTACGGCAGAAATAGCGCAGGCGATGTTGGAATTGGCCCTTAGGGTAAAAAACAGAGATAAAAAGCTCTATGAACGCCTTGTAAAAGAGGGGAAAGTGGGCATTTCGTGGCTATTGAGGACTCGATTCGGAGATGGACACAGGGCCTTGGCCGTTACCCACAATATGTGGCGCGACAATGTCCTCCAGCCTAATAATGAGAGTATGATACGTGTGGCAGAAAACGGCCCTTTTGAGAACTTTTTGGCTTCTGCCGCCTGTGCGGTAGCTGCCGGAATCTACAAAGAAGAAGATGCCGTCTTTGCCGATTGGTGCCTGCGGGTTGCCGAAGAAGATTTTTATTTTGCCAAGAAAGGTTACGAACAGGGAATCTATACCGTGCGTTGGGGAACAAATGTAGACTCACAGGTTTGTGGTGCAGCTGCTTTGGCCGCAGCGGAACTGTATGCCTTGACCGGAAAAGAGGAATATGTACGGATTGGGGCCGAATGTGCCCAAACGATTCTAA
>WRBG01000106.1 GCA_009784635.1 Bacteroidales bacterium
CGATACGCATTTAAAACGCTGCTCAAATAGCTTACCATTAGCATAATCGGAAAAAGCGGAATAAACAGGGCAATCAGCTTTTCATAGGCCTGTAAGGTTTCGGTTTGGTATTTGGAAATCCACGCCAATAACTGAACCGGATTCGATGCATACATAGCCGCCACCACACAGGCAGAGGCCAAAAGAAAAAAGTAAAAGAAAAAGGTAAAAAAGTGCATTCCGCTTTGGAGTCCCTCCTGCCCCCTCCTCCTCATGGCCTCCGGAATAATTACCGCTATGTTAAGGCTGTGAAATATAGTAATGACTAACCAAAGCGTGGAGCTTATGTACCAGTAGATATCCGTTTTTCCTTGGGCCCCAAAATAGAAAGTAGCCAATATGCTAAAAACAAATAGCAAAAGTTTGGATGCCAAATTAAGGGCCGACGACAGCGCAATGCCCTTAACATAGGAATTGGTCTTCATGATGCTTTGCACAGGAAAAAACTTAGAAAGTGATTCTGTAGTACGCCAATGGCAACAGGCCGGTTTGGTAGGTCGTTACCATATCCTGTAGCCGGTTGTCGTACCTGTAATCATACACGTTCTTACGGTTGGTCAGGTTTCTTGCTTCAAAACCAAATTCATGGGTGGTGCGCTTTTGGTTAACTTTTGCCCAAGCTTTAAGGTCAATCCGCATGTAGTAGGGCAACTGCGGGTCATAGGCTTGTGAATAAATATACACCGCTTCTCCCTTTGCCTTTGAAGCATCCAAGTCTACCGGAATATATCGCTGACCTCCGGCAAAAACAAATTTCCCATCTACGCCCACAGACCATCTATTCTTTGCCGCAGATTCTACATGGGTCAAATAGAACTCTTTCCCTCCCGCCAAGTTGAACACATAATTCCCGTTGTACCGCGTATTGTAAATCTTGTCCGAGGAAAATTTGCTGTCGAACAGAGATGCCGTAACCATATAATACAATCCCTTGTCTAAAAATCGCTCCAAGGTAAATTCGAGCCCGACATTTTCTCCCGTGCCCTCGTTTACATATACTTTTCCGTATTTGTTAAAATCCAATCCGCCCAAATTGACCAAACAGTAATAGGGCCTGTACAGGTCTACCGCTAAATTATAAAGGTACTGATAATAGGCCTCCACCTTGAATCGGGTAATGGGAGAAAGCCTCCATTGGTAGCCCAACACAAAGTGATGAGCTTTTATCATTTCTAAAAATTTGTTTGGATAAAGGTCATCATGAGTGGCTTGACTCCACATCTTGGTCAAATAAATTTCTGTCCCCTGTGTTTGGCTGTGCAGTCCATAGCCGGCATTTATTTCGTGCTTGGGGGAAATTTTATAGGATACGCCCATGCGGGGGTCTACGCTATATGATTGATTCAACGCAAAAAACTGTGAATTGACTCCTGCATTCAGGCTCAACTTAGAGGTGGGGCGATAGAAGCCCTCTACATATGCTTGCCCCAGAAAAGAAGAGCCAATCTCGTTTACATTTTGGGGATACATGGTTTGTGCATAATCCACCGAAATGAATTTATGTCTGAGCAACGACCCCATAAAACCCGTGCGGAAAGAGAGCTGGGGCGATATTTTGGTAGTAAATACCACTTGTGCCGTTAAAAATTCCCGTTGCAAGCGAGCTTCCTGCGCCCGCACCTTTTCTACAGTCCCCGGATTCAAGGTATCTATATCGGCATTAAATGCAGAAGTGGACCCTGCTAACGAAAAGGTATACCGTGTCCGCTTAAAATTCATGGTATGGCTAAGGCCCACAACGGCCATATTCCCGTCGTTCCTTAAATCGTTGGCATAGTTGAAGAAATCCGACTCCCCGTCTTCCATGGCAATGGTACTAAAACCGCCAATGGAAAAGAGTGAAAAAGTACCGGCTTTGGGCGTGGGTACATTAACTTTCACCGTCCAGTCTTGATATCGAGGCACGGCCGAACCCGCCCCAAAGTCAAAGCCAAGGGCGCTTAGGGCGTCCAAGAAAGAATAGCGGTAATTGGCTAAGTAGGAGGCCCTCCATTTTTTAGAAAGCGGACCTTCGAGGCCGGCCTCCACGCCGTTGATTCCTATTTGTCCGGTAAACTCAAACTTATCGTAATTTCCCTCCCTAAGTTTTAAGTCAAATACGCCGGAGTAGGCATTGGTATATTCTGCCGGAAATGCGCTGGTATAAAAATCGGAATTGGCTAAAGCATTTACATTGACCATGCTTATCGGTCCGCCCGAAGCTCCTCCATCGGAAAAGTGGTTGGGGTTAAAAATATCCACGCCCTCTAAGCGCCACAGCAAACCAAAGGGAGAATTTCCCCGAATCACAATGTCGTTGGAAGCATCGCTGGGAACCGAAACTCCTGCAAAATTTTGCGCCATGCGGGAAACATCGTTAAAAGCTCCGGCATAACGCTCAGCCTCGGCAACAGAAAAAGTGCGGGCGCTTACGGGCGAGGCCATCTCATTAACAGGACGCAGTCTATCGCGCTGAGCGACAACCACCGCACCAGCCAAAGTCTGTATATCTTCCCGCATTTCTACATTAATAACCAATTCTTTTCCCGAATCTAATGGTTGATTTTGCCTTCCGGTAGTCTCAAATCCCATGAATGAAAAAACCACGTTAATTCTTCCCACCGGAACATCTCTTTGGACATAATATCCATCATGGTCGGTAAATGTTACCATGCGACCACGGTCCGGCTGGTCGGGAAAAGTAATCATAACCGTAATCCCCGGCAAAGGATTGGAAACATCGTCCACAACCCGTCCCTTTACGGTTTGAACCATTTGCGCCCAAACCGGCAAAGGCAGGATTGCCGTCATTAACAACAACACAGAACATGACCAAACAAAGCGTCTCATGAAAAACGGATAAGATAATCTAATTAAGCGGACAAAGTTAGTAAAAATAGTAATACGCCGCATATATTTATGAATATTTATAATCACCATATAACCAATATCTAACTTCCATGATTTCTGCAAAAAAACGTCGTTTGTTTTGTGATAATCAGCAATGATTAGCATATGTTTGGAGGTTCTTCCTCAAGACGGAAGTTACACCGTAAAACAGGCTCATAAGCAGCTGTTTTCATCGTCCGAAATATACCAATAATACCGATATGTCGGCAGGGGATACTCCGGGAATACGGGAGGCCTGACCTATTGATAAAGGCCTTATTCGAGATAATTTTTGACGTGCCTCCATAGATAGGGCGTTGATTTTTTCAAAAGAAAAATGGGGTGGGATAGGGACGTGGTCTAATCTTAGCAATTTCTGGGCCAATGCCTGCTCTCGGTCTATATAGCCTTGATATTTTATCACGACCTCCACCGATTCTTTTAACTCTTTAATCCAATATTCATCCTGCTTAGGCCATCGTGGTGCTGTTCCACGTGAAACAATCTGCAAAATCCCATCCAAATCCACTTGAGGACGGCTTAACAATTCATTCCATTTTCGCTTTTGAACAATAGGGGCCGAGCCAACTGCTGTTAAATATCCATTCACCGCTTCGGGTTCTGCGGATTCGCGTTGTAAAAACGCAAGCATTTCGGAAGTCAAACATTCTTTTTCCTCAAGCCGAGCCATCCGCTCTTTAGATGCCAATCCCAAGTCATAAGACAATTTAGTCAGCCGAGAGTCGGCGTTGTCTTGCCTCAACAGTATTCGGTATTCTGCCCGCGAAGTAAACATCCGATAAGGTTCGTCTACACCTTTTGTGACCAAGTCATCAATCAATACGCCTATATAGGCTTGGTCTCGGCTCAAAACCAATGGGGACTTGCCGTTTATTTTTAAGCACGCATTTATCCCCGCCATTAATCCTTGGGCGGCCGCTTCTTCGTATCCGGTGGTGCCGTTAATCTGTCCTGCAAAGAAAAGGCCGGAAATGTTTTTTACCTCTAAGGAGTGGGTTATTTGTGTAGGAGGGAAGTAGTCGTACTCTATAGCGTAAGCAGGACGAAATATCTTAACATTTTCAAGCCCTCCTATCATTTTAAGTGCTTCTAACTGAATATCTAAGGGCAAGGAAGAAGAAAAGCCCTGTAAATAATATTCACAGGTATTCCAGCCTTCGGGCTCCAAAAACAAAGGATGCTGCTCTTTGTCGGCAAAAGTTCTGAGCTTGTCTTCGATGCTGGGACAATAACGCGGGCCTGTCCCCTTTATCTTGTTGGAAAACAAGGGAGAATCGGCAAATCCCCTTCTCAACACCTCGTGTACCCGGTCAGAGGTGTACGCCATAAAACAGGGCCGCTGTTCGCCTCGCTCTTGAATTGCCGATAAAACAGGCAGAAAAGAAAATCGAGCAGGAGCCGCATCGCCTTCCTGTAAGGTTAACGATTCCAAATCAACAGAACGAGCGTCTATCCTTGGAGGCGTACCGGTTTTCATGCGGGCGACTTCAAGCCCTCGTTCTATAAGCTGTTCACTGATTCCGTAAGACGACAACTCTCCTATTCTGCCCCCATCTACCGAACGGGCGCCAATATAAATTTTGCCGTTCAAAAAGGTGCCTGCCGTAAGTATTACCGCCGAAGCAAAAAAACGCGCACCCAATATGGTCTCCACGCCCGACACCGCATCTCCATTAAAAAGGAGTTTGCTTACCGAATCCTGCCAAATATCCAATCCTTTAGTCTCCTCGAGCAGTTCTCGCCACTTGTTTGCATACAAAACCCTATCGCATTGGGCCCTAGGACTCCACATGGCGGGGCCTTTAGAACGGTTGAGCATCCTAAACTGAATGGTACTGTAATCCGTAATCAAACCCATACAGCCCCCCATGGCATCTATCTCACGCACAATTTGCCCCTTTGCAATGCCTCCAATAGCCGGATTGCACGACATCATGGCTATTTTTCCCATATCCATAGTAATCAGCAACACTTTGACGCCCAAACGGGCAGCAGCGACCGCCGCTTCGGAACCGGCATGCCCTGCCCCAATAACAATAATATCGTATAATCCATTCATAATCTTATATATTCATTAGCATACGCAAAGCGGCATCCTCCTCTCGATTCATAATTTCCTGCTCTTCGTGAGTATTGTCCTTATATCCAAGCAAATGCAACAATCCATGCGCCATAACACGGGCAAGTTCCTCATTAAAAGGCACATTGTACAATATGGCATGTTCCCTAACCCTGTCAATACTTATGAATATGTCCCCTTCAATGCCGCCCGAAGTTTTTTCCGGCCACTCTTGGGGCGCATTTGCGTCAAAAGTAAGCACATCTGTATAGTAGTCATGGCCCAAAAAACGACGATTCATATCGAGCAAATACGAATCGGAACAAAAAATCACTGCCAGCGCTTTGAGTTTTCGCCCTTTATTTAGGGTCGTTTGGGTCAGCCATTTCCCATACCGAATCTTATTTTTTAACTTAAAATCAATATCTTGTAAAAACCAAGAGACCATATACCTTTATGTATTATAGTCGCAAAAATAGGAAATCCTGTCTAAAAAAACCAAGCTATCCAAATTTGGTACAATCAAAAATAGTTTTTACCTTTGTGGCCTCTTGGGGCATTAGCTCAGTTGGCTAGAGCGCTTGCATGGCATGCACGAGGTCGTCGGTTCGACTCCGACATGCTCCACGTAACCAAAAATATATTACTGTTTTTTAAATACTTAAAATTTTTATAGACATTTTATACACATTTTTGTTGGAACCAATTATTAAATTACCTACCTTTACAGACTGAATTAAATGAACTAAAACCTAAAAAGTTTAAAACCGGAACAATATGGAAATTAAAAAAACACCCAAGGCAGACCTCGAGAATAAGAAACTTTTATTTCGGGAGTTTGGACTACTTATTGCCCTTGCGCTCGTATTCTTTGCATTCGAGTGGCAGTCTCATGAAAAATCAAAAAGCTCATTTGGTGACATGCAAGCTGCTGTTGTGGAAGAAGAAATGATTCCCATTACCCGCGAGACCCCTCCGCCTCCGCCCGAAGTGCCCAAGGAGCCTACGCTTTCCGATGTCATTAATATTGTAGATGATGACATAAAAATCGAACATGAATTGATTATCAACACAGAAGACGACAGAAGTTTGGCTATTGAAATTAGGGATTTTGTTGTAGGCAGACAAGTAATCGAGGAAGAAATTGAGGAAGAGGAAATCAGTGTGGTGATTGTGGAGGAGAAACCCAAATTTATGGGGGGAGACGAAAATACTTTTAACTCATGGGTGTTAAATAACATTGACTATCCCGAAGTGGCCAAGGAAAACGGAGTACAAGGCCGGGTAATGCTTACCTTTGTGGTAAACACGGACGGACGTGTCATTGATGTTCAAGTTACGCGCGGCGTTGACCCCGCCTTGGACAGAGAGGCCGTTCGCGCAGTTTCTGCTTCACCCAGATGGACGCCGGGCCGTCAGCGCGATAAGCCCGTAAAAGTACGCTACAACTTCCCCGTGGTTTTCCAACTTCGTTAGTTTTACCTTTTTATATAGAAAAGAGGCCTTAGACAGCCTCTTTTTTTCACTTGTGCATGCTCGATAAAAAAGAAACTTTAGCCCTGCAATCCGCTCCGGAAAAAGCGGTATTTGTTTCCGTGGTCAGCCCCAATCAGAGTGAACATGAAATCAATGAGTACTTAGACGAACTTCGGTTTTTGGCAGAAACCGCCGGAGTTGAAGAAGACGCTCGCTTTGTACAACGCTTAGACCGCCCCAATCCAAAAACCTATTTGGGAACCGGACGATTAGAGGATTTAGTCGCTTACCTTAAAGCCCGGGAAATAAACTTGGCTGTTTTTGACGACGAACTCAGTCCGTCTCAATTGAGAAATATAAACAAAGCCCTTGGATGTAAAATATTGGACAGAACAAACCTCATCCTTGATATATTTGCCCAAAGAGCCCAAACCGC
>WRBG01000107.1 GCA_009784635.1 Bacteroidales bacterium
AGACGAGGATATTGGAAAAATGGTAACGCTCAAATGGGGCTTGACCAGAAGCAGCAACAACATATCGGCCTTTTTGATGAAACAGTTTGGCCCTTATGCCATGATTGACATGTGCAGAAAATTGGGAATCAGTAGTTTTCTTGACCCTGTGTATTCGCTTTGCGTGGGGGCGGCCGATATATCTCTGTTTGAAATGGCCGGAGCCTTTAATACTTTTGCCGGAAGAGGGGTGCATGTCGAGCCTTTTTTTGTGATGCGCATTGAGGATAAATCGGGAAATTTACTCAGCAACTTTGCCCCCCGCAAGCGCGAAGCGATTAGCGAGCGCACCGCATATCTGATGGTTAACCTGTTAGAAGGAGTAGTAAACGAGGGCACTGCGGGGCGTATCCGCAGCAGGTACCTCCCCACAGGGCCTGTGGCCGGAAAGACCGGCACCACCAACGATCAGGCGGACGGGTGGTTTGTAGGCATAGTGCCCCAACTGACGGCCGCCGTTTGGGTAGGAGCAGAAGACCGTCAAGTACACTTTGATAACCTTGCCCAAGGACAAGGAGCAAATACGGCCTTGCCCATTTGGGGTATATTCATGAAAAAGGTAATGGAAGACAAATCGTTATATATAACACCGGACCACCAGTTTGCCATACCTCCGGGCATGTCGTTGCCCATACGGTGCGACGGGAGCGACAACGATACCTTGGGGGGAAACAATGCAAGGGATCCGTTTTTTAATTAGAGTGCATCGCTTTGAATAAGAAAAAAAATTTGGCTTTGGTGTACGGAGGCGATTCGTCTGAATGGGAGGTATCTGTGTGGAGCGGGCGACATATGGCTTCTCAAATAGACAAAAACAAATATGCAGTCTACGAAATCCTTCTGTGCGGCAGCGACTGGAGGGTGGTAAAAACGGCAGATGGCCAAGTTCCGGCAGAGCATGAAGCCCAAATTGATAAAACGGATTTTTCCTTTACGTGGAAAGGAGACAGGGCGCTGTTTGAAGTAGCGTTGCTGATGATTCACGGAAAGCCCGGAGAAGATGGGGCCTTGCCCGCTTATTTTGAGGGATTGCAGATTCCCCATACTGCAAGTTCCTCGACCGTATCTGCGTTGGCTTTTGATAAATACGCCTGTAAATCGCAATTGCGCAACGCCGGTATTGCCATGGCCAAAGACATGCTGCTACAGGAGGATGAAGATGTAGACGAGCAGGCAGTGGTAGACACTTTGGGGCTTCCTCTTTTTGTAAAGCCCAACGGCGGAGGCAGTAGTTTTGGCGCCACCAAGGTTAGGCGGATAGAGGAGCTAAAGCCGGCCCTTGAGCTTGCCTTTCAAGAATGTCCTCAGGCGCTTGTAGAGGAGTTCATGGCCGGAAGGGAACTAACCAACGGCGTATTAAAAACGCATGACCAACAGCTTGTCTTGCCGGTTACGGAGATTGTGTCTAAGAACGATTTCTTTGATTATCAAGCAAAATATCAGGGCGCCAGCGACGAAATCACTCCTGCGCCGATTCCCGATGCCCTCCGCGACAAGGTACAGCGGCTTACTTCTCAAATATATGATTACTTGGGTTGCAGCGGATTCATCCGGATTGACTACATAGCAAGGGATGAGGAAGTTATGTTTTTGGAAGTAAATACTATTCCGGGCATGACCCCAATGAGTTTGGTGCCCCAGCAGGTAAGCGTTGCCGGCATGAGCATGGGTACTTTTCTCGAATGGGTAATCGAAGATGCGATTTATCGGTTTGGTCGGGCATGACCGTCAAAGATTACATCCGCAAAGGCATAGAGGAACTTTTTCCCTTGTATTCCAAGGAAGATGCAAAAAGTTTGTTGCTGCTGATTTTGAAACATTATAGCCGCTGGCCGACCCATGTATATTATACCGACCCGAATCGGATGCTGCCCGCCTCTTGTTTATCAGATGTACAAAAGGCTTTTGACGACTTACTAAAGGCTAGACCCATACAATACATTTTGGGAGAGACGCATTTTGAAGGTTGTCCCCTCAAGGTGCGGGAAGGCGTGCTGATTCCCCGACCCGAAACTGCAGAGTTGGTGCGTTGGGCAAAGGCTGCATGTAAAGAGCGTCCACAAGATTCCCTGCACATACTCGATTTGTGTACAGGCTCCGGCGCAATCGCGATTGCTTTAGCCAAGGCGTTTCCGCAGGCAAAGGTATATGGAGTGGATATTTGTGAAATCGCTGTAGAAATCGCTGTAGAGAACAACGTATTAAACAGAACGGAGGTGTGTTTTTTTAAAGCCGATATATTGCAGCCTCCGGATTTGCATAGAGCCTCCCTGTTGCCTCATTCTTTTGACTTGATTATCGGCAATCCACCCTATGTTTGCGAATCGGAGAAGGCCCATATGCACCCCAATGTTTTGAACTACGAACCCCATCAAGCCCTGTTTGTTCCCGACCATGACCCCTTGCTTTTTTACCGCGCTTTGGCCGACTGGGGGGCCGTATTACTTAAAGATAACGGTCTGCTGCTGTCCGAGATAAACGAAACAATGGGCCAAGAGCTAACGGCGCTCCTTGCCCATAAAGGTTACTCATCCGTGCAACTGCGCAAAGACCTCAACGGAAAGCCAAGAATGTGTTATGCGGTTAGAGCTTTTTCCACGCCCCAAAGTTCTCGTTCTGACCCATGTTAATATCAAGGGAAGCAGCGCTTCCGTTTTCTCCCATTTCAAAGTGAATGGGAAAGCGACGTCCGCCCATATAGAAAGAAAAATTGTTTCCGTTAACGTGGGTTAAGGGCGCTTTCCATTTTTTGGGACCAACGGTAATATAAAGTTCATTCTGCTCTAAGCTAATCTCTGCCTGACCCAGCACCTCTTTTTGGTACCTCCCTGTATATGCGGCATAAGGAGCCGGATTGGTTTTGACAAATTCGGCCTCTCTAGCCTTGGCCCTTTCCTCACTAACTTGGCCGTTGGCCATCCATTCGGCTAAAGCCTCTCCGCTGTAATCTTTGTCGGGAGCGCCCAAATAGAGGTCAATCAAGCGACGCATGATGGCGTAGCGGGAAGACGCGGGCACTCCGGAATTGGCCAAAAACATCATGCCTAAATTGAGTTCCGGAACAAACACGCAAAGAGCAGCATAGCCCCAAGTAGTACCGGTATGAAAAATTACTTTATAACGATTGTTCTGCTCCACAAACCAGCAATGACTGTAGGTGGTGATGCGGTTGTCGAATTGAGAGGTAATCAGTTGTCCGCGGTGCAGGAACCTAAGGCTTCTCTCGGAGAGTATCCGGTTGCCGTTAAAAGTCCCGTCGGAGAGGTGAAAGCGAATCCATGCGGTCATATCGGCCACGGAGGAAACAATGCCTCCGGCAGGGCCAATCACGGTAAGCCAATGCAGGGCTTGGTCTTCCGCTCCGTGGAGCGGCGCACAGACAATGGCGCCCTCTTTATAGCTGAGGTCATGAGGAACCGTTACGTTTGCAGACGAAGTGAATCCCTGCTCGTTAAGGGAGCTTTTGGTCATTCCCAAAGGAATAAAGATGCGCTCTTTCACACATTCCTCCCAAGATTTACCCATGTATTTTTCTATGATTTTAGAAGCGATAATAAAGGTGATGTTGTTGTAATCGTAGCTGGTACGCAGACTGGTAGAGGGCTTAATCAGCTTAAACATGTTGTATATATCGTCTTGGTCATAGCCAAGGCAGGGAATGTAGGTGCCCGACTGCCCGGGAATCCCGGTGCGGTGAATCATAATGTCTTTGACCAGCAAGTTATCGCTGACCCAAGGGTCGTGCATTTCAAAGTCCGGAAGGTGTTTCTTAACAGGGTCGTCCCAATCTACCTTTTCTTCATCTACCAGCATGGCCATGAGCATGGCGGTAAATGATTTGGACACCGACCCGATTTGGAAGGCCGTATGCTCGTCCACCGGTTGTCCCTTGCCCAACTCTTTTTCTCCAAAGCCTTTGGCATAAATAATTTGGTCGTCTTTGACAATGGAGAGGGCCATGCCGGGAATCTGCCACTCCCGGACTACCTGTTGGGTATAGGCTTCGATGTTTTTAAGGATTTCGTCTTGATTAACAGTCTGTGCGGCAAGACTTAAAGAAAAAATAGTAAAAAGCGAAAAGATAAAGATGCGAATATTTTTCATGATAATTAGTTTTGAACAAAAGTAGGAAAAAAACACTTCATGGTTGAAAAAGTTGTATCTTAGTGGTCGATTTTAAAACAGATGTCAAAAGTAAAAAAAGCTTGGTTTTGCCAAGAGTGTGGATATGAATCCACGAAGTGGTTGGGTCGTTGCTCTTCCTGCGGAGCGTGGAACTCGATGATAGAGGAAGTGTTGGCCAAAGAGCCGGAGCGTCCGCATCAGGCGGGGGCTTTTACCGGTCAAAAATCCCAACCCATCCCTTTGCCTGAGGTAACTTTCTCGCAAGAGGCGCGGATTTCGTTAAACAATGAGGAGGTAGACAGATTGTTGGGCGGCGGATTGGTAGAAGGCTCTTTGGTGCTGTTGGGCGGGGAGCCGGGCATCGGCAAGTCCACCTTGAGCCTGCAAATTCCTTTGCATTGTCCGCATTTAAAGACTCTGTATGTGTCCGGCGAAGAAAGCGCTCGGCAGATTAAATTGCGCGCCAACAGATTGACGTCATCGGAACATGCCGCCAATCATTGTTATATCCTTTGCGAAACCCTGCTCGAAAACATCTTGCAACATGCGCAGGAACTCAATCCGGCCATCATCGTGATTGATTCCATCCAAACCATGTACAGCCAACACTTGGATTCTTCCCCCGGCTCGGTGTCGCAGATTCGGGAGTGCGCCGCTCGGTTGTTGCAGTATGCCAAAGAGCGCAATACGCCGGTGATATTGATTGGACACATTACCAAAGAGGGGAGTATTGCAGGACCTAAAGTGTTGGAACATATTGTAGATGTGGTGTTGCAATTTGAGGGCGACAGTAAGAATAGTTACCGGATTTTGCGCGGGATTAAAAACCGATTTGGCTCGGTGGCTGAGCTGGCTATTTTTGAGATGCTTCAAAACGGATTGCGTCAAGTAAATAATCCATCCGAAATATTGATTCCCATGCACGCCGAATCCTTGAGCGGCATTGCCGTGGCCGCCATGGTGGACGGTACGCGCCCCTTTTTGATTGAGACACAGGCATTGGTGAGTACAGCGGCCTATGGTACGCCCCAGCGTTCTGCTACCGGTTTTGACGCCCGCCGCTTGAACATGTTGCTGGCGGTATTGGAAAAACGGGCGGGCTTTAAGTTGTCGGTAAAAGACGTATTCTTAAATATGGCGGGCGGACTAAAGGTAAACGACCCGGCTGTAGATTTGGCGGTTACGGCGGCTATCCTTTCTTCTAACTTTGACCTTCCCTTGGCCCCGCGCAGTTGTTTTGCGGCCGAGGTGGGCTTGAGCGGAGAGATTCGTCCGGTGGCCCACATCGACAGAAGGATTGCCGAAGCCCAAAAATTGGGTTTTGAGGCCATCTATATCTCAAAATTCAGCGGCAAGACGGACGCATCCCTCTCCAAAAAGATTAAGGTAATTCCCTTGGCCGACATGGGCGGATTGTGCAAGGCGATATCGGGAAGAGCATAACCATATTGCAAAATTCCTTAAAAATCGCCATTTTTTAGGAATTGATTCCTTGAAAATAGAAATATTCTCGGAAAGTGTTATCTTTGCCCCAAAATTTTGCCATGATCAAACGACAAATCGAACACCAAATCAGGAAAAAAATCGGTATGGGCAAGGCGATCATTATCATGGGGGCACGTCAAATTGGCAAAACAACCTTGCTTAGACAGATTTTTGGGGAAGACGCCTTGTGGCTCAACGGAGACGAATACGAAGTGCGCCATTTGTTCGCCCACATATCGGCTGTGCGTTTACAGGCGTTGATTGGGAAGCACAGCACGGTAGTGATTGACGAGGCGCAACGCATCGAAGATATTGGATTGAAACTAAAATTGATAACAGATAATCTGCCCAAAGTTCAGTTGGTGGCGACAGGCAGCTCATCGTTTGAATTGGCAAATAAAATCAATGAGCCGCTTACGGGAAGAAAGTGGCAGTATCAGATGTTTCCGCTTGCCTTTGCCGAAATGGTGAACCACCACGGCTTACTGCAGGAAAAAATGATGCTGAATCATCGCCTTGTTTATGGCTATTATCCCGATATCGTAAATAATCATGGAGAGGAAAAGGAGCTTTTGCAGCAACTTTCCGACAGTATTCTATACAAAGATATTTTGAAGTTCGATAATATTCAAAAAACGGATAAACTTATTAAACTGTTGCAGGCATTGGCATATCAGATTGGCAATCAAGTGTCGTATAACGAACTTGCACAACTCTGCGGTATCGATGGTAAAACTGTGGAAAAATACATCATGATACTTGAACAGGCATATATTGTTTTTCGCTTGAAACCCTACAGTCGAAATTTACGCAACGAGTTAAAAAATACGCGAAAAATCTATTTTTACGATAACGGCTTGCGCAATGCATTGATTGCTGACTTTAGGCAGGTGGGCATGCGCACAGACATAGGCGCGTTATGGGAAAATTTTATGATTTCGGAAAGAGTAAAATATTTGCATTACAATGGCTTATGGGTAAATAGTTGGTTTTGGCGCACTGTGGAACAAAAAGAGATTGACTATTTGGAAGATGCTGACGGACAACTCTATGCCTACGAATTTAAGTGGAATGCCGAGGCAAAGGCAAAAGTCCCCAAACAGTTTGCAGAAACCTATTCAAACGCTATTTATACAGTTATTCACCCTAATAATTATGAATCATCACATTTTTTATACCCCCGATATTGACGGAGCCA